>DKXQ01000022.1 GCA_002493085.1 Lachnoclostridium sp. UBA7122 | reverse complement strand
CAGTTTTTGTTGACAAGTGCACTTCTAACAGGGTTGCTTTTTTTGTACATAATGAGCCTTTGACATATGCCAATACTGCGGTAATAAAGTTAATAGAAAAGTACTGATATTGTGAAATACCAGAAATAAGAAACTAGATGATTAAGCAGCAGTTTGTGAAAGTTTGTCCTTCCAGTAAAAAAGGTATGTAAATACTTAAATAAAATAAGGGAAAATTATGAGGGAGGGAAAAATCAAAGGTTGTTAAATAATTATGGAAAGGAGACAGTATGTCAATTAAAAAAATTGCCGAAAAGGTTGGTGTTTCTTCTGCCACAGTGTCCAGAGTTTTAAATAATCCCAATTACAGATGTGCTAAACCAGGACTCCGTGATAAAATCTGGAAAGCTGCAATGGAATTGGATTATGTTCCTAATGAGGCTGCCAGAAATCTTAAAATGGGTGCTGCCAATAAAAAAATGATACATATTATATCAATGTGCTTATGACACGAATGGATGCCGGCCAGTCAGATCCATTTTTTATAGAGCTTTTGCATGTCATTGAAAGCGAAATACACAGGCATATGTGTATTTTATCTAAGGTATGGTTTCGTCCGATGTTTTCTAATGACAGAATATGCAAAGCTGAAAAATTAGACCAGGTTATCAGTGATATGTATAATGAAGCGGAAGAAAAATGCGATGGCCTCATTATTATTGGGAAGTGTAATGAGACAGCATTAAAAAAACTGAATCAAAAATATAAAAGTGTTGTTTCTGTGAACCGGAATTCTACGAACTATGAAGTGGATGAGGTTATATGCGATGGAAAAAAGATTGCTGCTATGGCAGTGGAACATTTAATTGAACTGGGACACAGGAATATTGGATATTTGGGAGAATGTCATAATGAGGCAAGATACAAAGGTTATTTGGAAACCCTTCATAAACATAAAATAAAGCTAAACCAGGATTACGTTATTGAAACAAAGCAGACAGAGGCCAAAGGATTTGAAATCATGGAGAAACTTTTACATTCAGGTGATTGTCCTACTGGCATTTACTGTGCCAATGATATTATGGCTATAGGGATGCTTAAATGCCTTAACAAGTTTAAAAACAAGTGTTATATGCCTTCTATTATATCCAGTGATGATATTGAACAGGCACAATATACCACACCCATGCTGACTACAGTAAGGCTGCCTAAAGAAGAAATGGGAAAATTTGCTATGATTTTGCTTTTAGACCATATGAAAGGCGGTCATAAGGGTGTAGTGAGAGTAGAGTTAGAAGGGAAGCTGATAAGACGAAATAGTTGTACATCAGTGGAAGAAAGTATATGGAGTGATTATTGCATATAAAAACCCCTTTATGTTGGAAAGACCGGCATAAAGGGGTTTTTATTGAATTGAATAGTCTCCAGATATATATGTTCTTTGTGTCTTTGTACATCTGAATTTATGCCTGAATATCTTGAATCTTCTAACTGATTACGTTTACATATAATGACGTATTTTCATGAAAACCAGTCTGGAAAATCCTCTATAAGTGCTGAAATTGAGATAAAAGAGAGAAATTTTGTAAACGGTTACAGATTTCACTATTTAAGATATAAGAAAAATAGTTTTATAATGCAAGCAGTTAAAAAAAGGAAAGGAGTAAATTATATGGAGAATACAAGACAGAATACTGGCAGGACAGGAAATGAATACATAATTAATATCGAACACCTGAACAAACAGTTTCTTGTAGATAAACAGCCAATTGAGGTTTTGAGAGATATTAATCTTCAGGTGAAGAAAGGTGAATTTATTACGATTGTGGGGCACAGCGGCTGTGGGAAGAGCACATTGCTTAAAATTATGTGTGGTCTTGTGAGTTATGAAGATGGTACAGTAGAGAGGAATGGGCATGCAGTGGCTGGACCAGGACCAAAATGTGGAATGGTATTTCAAGATCATAGACTTTTGCCTTGGTTAAAAATAAAAGATAATGTAGGGTTTGGGTTAAGACATTTGTCAAAAGAAGAAAAAGAGCAGCAAGTTAAGGAGCATTTGGAACTGGTAGGCTTAAAGGACTTTGCAAACAGTTATCCAAGCCAGTTATCCGGTGGTATGTCACAGAGAGCTGCGATAGCAAGAGGGCTTGCAAATAAACCAACTATTCTTCTTCTGGATGAGCCATTCGGTGCCCTGGATGCACTGACAAGAATTCAAATGCAGAAGGAAATTCTAAGGATTCAGGAAGAACAGGGAACAACGATGGTAATGATTACTCATGATATTGATGAAGCTATCTATTTGGGAAACCGTATTGTGGTGATGTCTGCAAGGCCAGGTGAGATTAAAGAGATAATCAAAACAGATCCGGTTGAATCTAAGAAACGTGACAGTATATTATTTGCAAAATATAAGAAGAAAATTTATGATTATTTTTTTGAAGATACGGAAGAAGAACATGATGTGGCATATGTTATTTAATTTATATGCAGGGGGCAGCCAAAAGTAAATATGTGAAAAAATGATAAATGAAAAGTGAGGATAGGAATTTATGAAAACAGGAAAATACATATTAGTTGCTCTGATTGTACCAGTTATTATTCTAGTTTTGTGGTACATTGCTACAACCTTTGGTTCACTACCGGCAAGTATACTTCCCGGCCAGCAGATGGTGGGAAACGCATTCATAGAAATGACATCAAACGGGCAGCTTCAGGGAGACCTGATGATTAGTTTAGTAAGGGTGGTAAAAGGATTTTTGGCATCTGCCATCACAGGAGTATTTTTGGGTTCAGTTATGGGTATGTCTTCCAAAATGCAGAATCTGTTGTTGCCAACTATTACGGTTATCCGCCAGATTCCAATGGTTGCTTGGATTCCACTGATTATTTTATGGTCAGGCATTGGCGAAAGTTCAAAAGTAATTATTATTATGATTGCAGCAGTATTTCCGATTTTAGTTAATACATTAAGTGGCATAGAGAGTACACCGGACGGTTATGCAGAGGTTGCAAGGCTTTACAAATTAGGTAAATGGAAAACATTTACAAAAGTCTATCTGCCACACGCATTACCACAGATTTTAGTTGGATTAAAATTAGGTCTGGGAGTATCATGGATGGCGGTTGTTGCTTCTGAATTAATTGCGGCATCAACAGGCATTGGTTACCGGATGAATGAGGCCCGGAGCCTAATGAAGTCTGACAAGGTTATTGTGTGCATGATTGTAATCGGGTTGATTGGGATCATTATGGATAAATTAATTTCGCTGCTTTTTAATCAGTTTACACCATGGGTAAATTTACAGAAAAACAGTAAATAGTTTTACAGATTTTATGTTTGTTAAAAACTTGTATACGTGCATAAAGCAAAAGGGGCTTTTAGTTCATTATGCAGAAATGGAGGAAAAATATATTGAAAAAAAATAAAAAGTTATTGTTAATGGTATTATTAGGTATAGTATTTGCTTTTACAGGATGTGGTTCAGGTACAGATTCAGGATCTGCATCTGAAGATAAGGGAAACGATTTAAAAACAGTTAAGATTGCAGCCTCATCTGCGACGGCACAGCTTACAGAATGTGCACAGGTGGCAGAAAAACTTGGTTATATTGATGAAGAATTAAAAGCGGCAGGATACAAGGCAGAATATGTT
The DNA here is from genome assembly GCA_002493085.1 of Lachnoclostridium sp. UBA7122. Classification (GTDB taxonomy): domain Bacteria; phylum Bacillota; class Clostridia; order Lachnospirales; family Lachnospiraceae; genus Butyribacter. The sequence goes on along the minus strand of DKXQ01000022.1, from coordinate 6,151 downwards.
GGTTTTGCCGGTGCTGGTCCAGCAATTAATGAGGCGTTTGCAGCAAAGGAGATTGATTTTGCCTTTTATGCGGATTTTCCGGCAATTACTGCCAAGAGCAACGGTGTGGATTTGAAAGTGATAGGTGTGGCTAATTCAGAGATGAATTATGGCTTATTGGTAAGCGGAAAAAGTGGAATAGAAAAAGTGGCAGATATAGAAGGAAAAAAGATTATTGTGACACCAGGTACAATCCTTTATAAATATTTTGTGGAATTATGTGAAGAAAATAATATAGATATGAATAAAGTTGAAATTGTAAATGCGCTGACAGATGCCCAAACCGTTCTTGCAAGTGGAGATGCTGATGGCTTAATCAGTAGTCTGGGTGGTACAAAAATGTATGAGGTAATGGGGCTTGGAAAAGTAATTGCAGATTCTACGTCCAACTTAGAGCAGGCATCTGGTTTTGTTCTGGCGGGAAGGACAGAATTTGTGGAAAAAAATGCAGATGTAAATAAAGCACTGCTTAGGGCGCTAAACCGTGCAGCAAAATACGCACAGAAAAATCCAGATGAAGCCAGCAAATTGATGGTAACGGAGGCAATGCCAAGAAAAGTGGTCGATGCAGTTTATTCGTATAATACAGGTTTTCAGTATTTTTCGCCAGAATTGTCTGATGAATATATAGAGCGTGCAAAAAAAGTATATGAATTTGCAAAGGATAACTCCTTATTGGGAGGGGATGTAAAATTAGATGAATTGTTTGATGATACATATGTAGATGAAGTGCTGTCAGAATAGAGAGATGGACGCTTGCATGTGACAGAAAAGAGGTATAGTATGAAAGAGAAGATTCATACAACGGCAATCTGTTCTTCTACAAGATCTGCTTTACTGACGGGTGCAAACCACCATACAGCCGGATTTGCAAGTGTGTCAGATACCTGTACTGGATTTCCTAATAACCAAGGCTGGCTAAAACCGGAATATGCAACGGTAGCTGAGATTTTACAAGAGTATGATTATACCAGTTTTGCAGTTGGAAAATGGCATTTGCTCCCTCTTGACAGGACAGAGGAGCAGGGACCATATCAGAATTGGCCGTTGCAAAAGGGCTTTGACAAATTTTATGGTTTTATGGAGGGATTTACGGATCAGTATCATCCAGATTTGATTAAAGATAATTCGGTAATCCAACCGCCAAAATCACCAGAGGAAGGATACCATTTGTCAGAGGATTTGTCTGAACAGGCGGTTCATTATATCTACCAGCATACGACAGCTTATCCAGAGAAACCATTTTTCCTTTATCTGGCCTATGGTGCTGCACATTCTCCGCATCAGGCACCGAAGGAATATATTGACAGATATAAAGGGAAGTTTGATGAGGGATGGGATATCATAAGGGAACGTTGGTTTGAAAACCAGAAAAAACTGGGAATTATCCCACAGAACACAGTTCTGACACCAAGAAATCAATTGGTGAAGGCGTGGGATGAACTATCAGAAGATGAAAAAAAGGTGTATGCAAGGTATATGGAAGTCTTTGCCGGATTTTTAGAACATACAGATGAACAGATTGGAAAAGTTATTGATTATCTGGATATGATTGAACAAAGAGATAATACTATAATTGTATTGCTGTCAGATAATGGAACTAGTGCAGAAGGCGGCCAGGAGGGGCATTTTGTACATGAAAAGAGCCTTGATATTTTGAAAACAGGAACGGAAGTACAGGTTGAGTATTCTGGCAAAATAAATGAAATTGAATTCAGAGCGGCACCACAGGTTGTGACATCAAAAGAAATGTTGGATGAGTTTTTTAGATTAGATTAAAGAAGAAATGAGGAAACTATGAAGGAAAGAAGATTTACCGGAACCGTTGGCCGCACGATGGCAGAAACACGGTATCAGTATCATACTATTGATACTAATCCAAAGGATGCGCCAAATGTTGTCTATATTCTGCTGGATGATATGGGGTTTGCACAGCTTGGCTGTTATGGCTCCAGTATTGAGACACCAAATATTGACCGTCTGGCAAAAGAGGGGCTTCGTTACAACAATTTTCATACGACTGCAGTATGTTCAGCTACCAGAACGTCATTGCTGACGGGAACTAATCATCACACGGCTGGCTGTGCAAGCCTGATTGAGATGAAAACTGGTTGTGACAACAATCTGGATGGCCATCAGATTAAACCAGAATATGCAACTATTGCAGAGGTGTTAAAGGAATATGGTTATGCAACTTTTTGTACAGGTAAATGGCATTTGTCAGCAGACCAGTGTGCGGCTGGTCCAGTGGATGGGTGGCCTTTACAGAAAGGATTTGACAGATATTATGGCTTTCTGCATGGGGAGAATGACCAGTACCATCCTCATCTAATCAGGGACAATACCAGGGCAGCACAGCCAAAGACAGTAGAGGAGGGGTATCATTTTTCAGAGGACATTGTGGATAATGCCATTGATTATCTGTTTGAGCATCAGATGAATTTTCCAGAGCAGCCGTTTTTCCTCTATCTGCCATTTGGAGCCATGCATACGCCACATCATGCACCGAAGGAGTACATTGAACAGTATAAGGGGAAGTTCGATGCCGGCTGGGATGTAATCAGGCAGCAATGGTTTGAAAACCAAAAACGGCTTGGTGTGATTCCGCAGGATGCGGAACTGACAGAGAAAAATAAATATATCCGTGACTGGGATGATTGTACAGAAAAGGAAAAGGCTGTTTATGCACGGGAGATGGAAGCCTTTGCAGGAATGCTTACACATACAGATGCACAGATTGGCCGTCTGCTTGATTATCTGGAGGAGAGCGGACAGCTTGAGATTTTTATTGTCTGGATGAGTGGAAACTGGGAACAGTGCAGAACTCTTTCCAAAACCTGGCATTATCTGATACAGCAAAAAAATTTGTGGAAGATTCAAAACCAGTGGCAGAGAAATGCCAGACGTGTCCACATATATCTATGTGCCGGGGTGGCTGCAGAAGATGGAGAGAGACAACTGCCGGTAGTACAATAGGACTTAATTACTTATGTCCTGCATATGAAATATTCTTTGCCCATACGAAAGAACGGATTAACGTATTGGGACAGTACATATTAAAAAACACTGATATAAATAATTTTGGCGGAGAATAACTCTCCGCTATTTTTAATGGAAATTAACATATTTTTCTTTGCACCCGGAAAAACATTCTAAAATGGGGATGCATAAAGTACCCTCGTTTTTTTTGTTTGTATCTGTCTTATTGTTATTGGAATTTGAGACATATCGCAGAATTATATGTACAGATAATTTTTGGATGATTTAAATATAAATTAAACAGGATTTAAAGGGCTGTGTATTAGGTAGTTTTTGGCCAGTTAATACAGCAGTCCCTTTTATCTGTGGCTTCCCTGGCTTAATAAGTATCTGCAATAGTCCGTACTTTAAGTCTTTGCAGTAAATCATCTGGATTTTTAAATGTGCTGTTTAATATATCTTTTTTTCTTATTTGCACCTCATGTATACCGCCTGTCAGATGGAAATAGTTATCACTTAAAATTACATCTGCATCTTTAAAAGACAATTCTGTAAATGGTGCAAATGTATTGCTTTTTAATTGCAGTATAAATATTCCGTCTGTTTCTTTAGCATATTTTTCTATAACTGGTTTTTTCAGTGCCAGATATTTATATGGCAGAAGTACTTCAACGTTATGCGTGCTGGTACCATCCTCAAATGTAACACTGCCTTCTGCAAACACTGTCTCTTTCCAGGAATCACCAGTATCTGTACAGAACTTCCCAAAGTCCATCTCTGCTGCCATTCCAGAACAAAATGGGGCTGTACTGCCTTCGCTTTTAACTTCAGCTATACTTTTGCAGTCCATATCTTTCAGGCGGATTGTGCTTTTCCATCTTACTTTTCCTGCTGTTTCATTTTCTACAAATAAACATATACGCTGCTCTTCTATGGTAAGGCTTGATGCTTTATGTGCATAAAACCTGCATGCCATATACTGCAGTGCTTTCCACCTTCCAAAGTAGTCAACAGATGACCATGAGGCAACAGGCCAGTTATCATTTAACTGCCAGTAAAGCGTTCCCATGCATCTTCCCCTGTTGCGCCGCCAGTGTTCCACTCCATACTGGATTGCCATCCCCTGGAGTATCTGGCTTATATAGATAAGGTCATCAAACTTTGCCGGATAACGGAAGTTTTCTGACATATAATACAATATCTTTCCATTGGCAGCATTATTTTTCTGGTGGCTTTCCATAACTCTTGAAAAAATATTTCTGTCCTCTGGCTCTGTAAATGTTTCCACTGTCTTTATGTCTGGAAATGACTGGAACCCAAATTCAGAGCAGAAGCGGAAAAAGTGCTTACGGTAATCAGTAAATGGCTTTTGTCCATGCCATACATCCCAGTAGTGGGAATCACCATCATTTTCACTATCAGGGTCTGCAAAACATCCTCCTGATGATGGTGATGAAGGCCAGAAAAATGTATCAGGAGCATCTTTTTTTATAATTTCTGGTATTACATGCTCAAAAAGCCTGATATAATCTGCCCTCAGATTTAAAGTTTCTTTTTGGAAACCAGGCCAGTGGCTCCATGCAGATTCTATTTCATTATTCCCACACCACATGCCAAGGCTTGGATGGTGGCGCAGCCGCCTTACATTGTCCTGGACTTCATTCCTGCAGTTTTCAAGAAATTCATCTGTGGCATCATAAACATTGCAGGCAAACATTAAATCCTGCCATACAATAAGCCCCTTTTCATCACATAGTTCATAAAATGTGTCTGATGGGTAATAACCTCCTCCCCAGACTCTTATACAGTTAAAATGGGCCTTTCTTGCACACTCCAGAAGATAGTCCTGCTTCTGCTTTGTGATTCTGGAATATACACAGTCCTCTGGAATATAGTCTGCCCCCATTGCAAAAATCTTTATGCCATTTACTTTAAAGGCAAACTCTCTTCCCCAGCTGTCCTTTTCCCTGCTAATCCCAAGCGTCCTGAACCCTATGGTTTTTTGCTGTTCCTGAAGTACATTGCCATCCATATCAGTAAGCATTACTACAGCTTTATACAATGCCTGTTCTCCATAACCATTAGGCCACCACAATTCCGGGTCTTTAATACAAAGTGTGCTCTCCCACGTTGTACCGTTTCCAAGAACAGCTTCTGTCCTGGCAGTAGTTTTTCCAGTCTGCTTCTCTTTTATAATAATATTTATCTTCTGTTTTTCACAGGCAGAGCCGCAGGAAAAGCTTATTTTCAACTGTAGCTGTACTTCTGCCAGTGTATGGTGCTGGCGAAACTGTATATCTTCAATCCGTCTTCCTGTCCAGCCCTCAAGATAAATATCACGGAATATGCCTGCATCTGGAAGCTGTGGACCCCAGTCCCAGCCAAACATGGAGTGTGCCTTTCTTACAAGGTGGTTTCCTTTCATAGCCCCGGCAGCAGTATACTTTACTTCTTTATTTTCATCATAAACATATTCATCCATAAACTTAAGTACAGATAAAAATTCTATACTTATATGGTTTTTACCTGTATGAATATATTTCTTTACTGGTATGCGCCATGTCCTGTGCATATTGTCTGCATAAAATACTTTTTTGCCATTTACATAAATTACTGCAAGTGTATCAAGCCCTTCACATACTAATTCTATATCTTCCTCTTGTAAAAAGGTCTCTTTTATATAAAAATCCCTTTGAAAAATATAATTATTTCTGAAAAGTTCCCTTGTCTGGTATTCATTACGCCTGTAAAACGGGTCTGGAATTGCCTTTGCATCAAGAAGCGCAGAAAGGACTGAACCAGGAACTGTTACTTTATACTGCGTTTCCTGCCCTGTCTGGTTAATGCTCCATACACCATTAAGAATTAATCGTTCCATAATTTTCCCCACATTATAAATTGTAATTATATATTTCCTGAACTTTTTAAGCTAACTGGATTAATTTGTATTTTAGTTGATTATGCTACATTTTTAAGCCTTTGTCAACTTAAAAAACTTTATGACAGTGTAACTTTATCTGGGTATACGAAAGTTTAGATATATTGTGTAACTTTTTAAGACTTTGGCATGACAATTTCAAAGTTCTGGAAACGGCCAGCCCGCTCCCACTTGAATGGAAACACGCAGTGGTGC
>DKXQ01000202.1 GCA_002493085.1 Lachnoclostridium sp. UBA7122 | reverse complement strand
CTCCTCTAACGACTTTATTGTTTGAACAATACCTTGCGTGCTCCCAATCTCCACAAAAATGCTTTCCATCTTCATAAAACAATACACGATTTGCTTCATCCTTTTCTCCATAGCCTCATAGATATAAGCTTTCCCCGGATTTATCCTTCTTGCCTTATCTATATCTTTACTGAAATGCCCCACCAAGCGCAAATCCACATTGGCAATATACTCTACCAGACATTTCTAAGAAAGCCAATCTATATATTCCACGTTATTCTATATTGGCTTCTCATACACATCAATATCATCGTATCCATTTTTTACAATCGTAATAACCGATACTTTAACTTGTTTCACAATCGGGCATCTCCTGCTATAGTTTCCATTTTAGTTTCATTTTCAAACATAAATTAAATCAGCCATTTTCTAAAATGCATTTCTATATTCTTTTATAAAAATAAAAATCAGACCATGAAGTATTATCTTTATCTTTACTATCATAAGGATATCTATTTGGAATTTTCTTAATCAACTGCCAATCCGTCATATTTTGTACGATATAATCCGAAAATTTTCTGCATCTAACATGTTTTTCATGTTTTTTTTCAAAATTACACGAATAGATGCAAACATATTGTTTACTTGATGCAAAAAGCTGTTCCATATATTGTTCAAATATCTCGTCTTCTACCAAATGATAAAGAACATCTAATGATAATGCTAAATCATATCTTGGCTCCTCAAAAACTTCATCTGGCACAGTATTTACAGCTCCATTACAATAAAAACATTTTGATGTATCATTCTTAAATATAGCTTTGCATTTTTCAATCACCTTGCTGGAAACATCTATTCCTACATATTGAGGATACTTTGCTAATTTGAGCTGTTCTCCATCTCCACATCCCCATTCAATAATTGAATGGATATTATATTTTTTAACAAAATCATTTATTATTTCGGACTTAAACAATGCCAGTCTATTGTATGATCCTGACCCTGAATCACCGCCTAAATTATATCTTCTTTCCCAATAATCCGTACTATTTTTCCATCTATGCAATTTTAAAAACATACGCTGAAATTTTTTTAAAATCATATTACAATTCATCTTCACATTCCTCAAATAATCATCACTATCAATAAAGCAAATCCATTTCCCAACTGCTTCCTCTATTCCTCTATTCCTTGCAACCGACGCACTCTGATTCTTTTGCTTTATAATCTTCAGTTTTGTAATACTATCCTATAATTGTTGTAATACTTTATATGAATCATCCGTTGAGCCATCATCAACTGCAATAATTTTATAAATTCTGTATTAACTCCTTATATCTATTAGCAACTGCTTTTCCTGTACACTCCACCTCTACATACTCTTTTGCCTTCTCTATCATTGGATAATATTTTTCATAATGCGATATAACATCATCAAGCACACGTAACAATCCATCCACTGATTCTGGTTCATATAAAATTCCACTGATTCCATCTTTGACTGCGTCTGTTATTCCTTGCATGTTTGCCGCAATAACTAAGCATCCCGCTGCCGCTGCCTCTACAGCCACCATCCCATATCCCTCAATATCATTTTCTACATAAATGTTCGGCATCAAAAATACGTTTGCGTGTGCATATAAGTCTGCCAACTCCTGATCCGATATTCTTCCCAAAAGTTTCACTCTGTTTTCATGTCTTTTTTTCACAGCATCTCGAATAGAATCCTCCATTTCTCCGCTTCCAGCAACAAGGTATATCACTTGTGAATTACTTAATTGGGGTAATACATTACTAATAAACCACTCCACTCCCTTTCTCTTTATCAATCTACCAACAGTACAAATAACAAAAGAATCCTCCGCTAATCCATACTTGCAAAAAAAATCCTTTTTAGTGGAAACATATATATTTTCCATACACTTTCCTAATGTTGCTGGAGGAATCATAGTACATGGATAAAATCCTCGTTTCTCAGCCACCTTTTGAGTATATGAACTATTTGGGACATAAGCATCAAAATGTCTGGAGAAAAGTTTCAAATAAATCTGATAAATAGAATTAGAATATGTGATATCCAGACCATGTATTGTACATACGACTTTTATATTCGGATTAACTCTTTTTGCCAACCAACCTATTCCACATAAAAGCATATCCCCCAACTGTATAACATCAAATTTTTTTGCTTTAAATAATACAAATAACAAACAATACGGATAAAACCACAATAAATGTATTTGTTTTTTACCAAGTGCTTTTACCACATAATCCCCTTCATAATTAGATATAAGATTATAGCTATATGACTCCATTCCCCCTTTCATCGGTGGAAATTTTCTAGTTATAAAAAGTACTTTTTTCAGCTCCATAAGCCTATGCCTCTTTAATCAACAGTTTTATCACAAACAATACTATCCTACATTTTCAAAAAGTTTCATATATTGTTCAACAATATATCTACAACTACGCAACGTTATATTTTTTCCTCCATCTCTTACTAATTTCATATAAATTTTTTTATCATCCAACAAACCACAAATATTATCCGCCAGCTGCCACACACACTTTTCTTCGCACAACAATCCATTCTCACCATCTTTAATGACCTGCGTAATCCCCCCGCTCTTACTGGCAACTATCGGCAATCCGGAAGCCATAGCTTCTAATATAACAAGTCCAAGCCCTTCTTTATCCCCATCCCTGGCTGTAACAGATGGTGCCACAAAGATATCCGCGGAAGCATATATCACTTTTAATTCTTCATGTGTCTTATCCCCAAGAAAGCGTATTTTATCTTTTCCGACCAGCTCAGCCTGTTCTTCCAATTCTTTTCTTAAAGGTCCATTCCCTACAATCACAAGCAATGCATCAACTTGCTTCATTGCCTCAATTAGATAAGTAACTCCCTTCTTTTCTGCCAGCCTCCCCACAAACAAAACAACCTTCTTATCTCCCTGCCCAAAATAATTCTCCACGCGGTGCTGCCTGCCAAACTTTTCAGTCTCCACGCCCATAGATATAACATTAGGCTCAATCTCAGGCGTCAGCTCTTGTACTCTGCCTTTTAAATAGTCCGAAACCACCGTAACATGCTCTGCTCTTTTCAGGCATCTAATCTTCATCTTCCGAATAATCCCTTTATTCAAGGACACCACATCTCCGCCATGCCCCGTCACAATATAAGGCTTTTTAAAAAATGACTGCACAATGCCCTGCGGAATCAGCCAATGCGCATGAACCATATCATAATCCGGTAAAAGTTTACGCAAATTAAAATATAATGCTATAAATAAAAAAGGCACTAACAGAATCCTTATTTTCTTTTCTTTAATCCGAGGTACAATGGCTCCTGGATAACATAATGTCTCCCATTTATGAATAGGAAAATAGTGATATCTAATTACCTGAACACCATCCAATATTTCCCGACTCTTTGCCCCAGGCGCTGCCGGAACAAGTACCGTTACATCAAATTCATCCGTCATATGTGTTGCCAGATCCAACACAAATCGAGGCTCCGTATCGTCTTTCCATCTTGGAAAAGTGGAAGCAGTCACTAAAAGTCTCTTTTTCTGATTATCTTTCATCCGCTTTCTGCCTCTGAACACACACAAAAACTCCCAACGCAAGACAATCTCATATCTTACATTGGGAGTTCCCCATTCCTCTTCTATATTCTTTTTAATCTCTAATCCTTAACCTGTAACCCCTACACAGATAACCGGTTCAGCCTATCGCTGTGATTCTGGACCACACTTTTCAAAACTCCTATATTCTGTTCCATAGTATCTATCTGGTCTGTTTTCTCCATATACCTTTCCGAAGTGTCCAGATAACTTTGTTCTATCGTGTTAAGCCGCGGAATAATGACATTTTCCAATTGAACCACTCTTATATACTTCATGTCCAATTCCAGTCTCTCCTCCAACTTCTGATCCAATAAATCTGTCATTGCCGTTAGCATTTCTTGGTCTGCCATACTTTCGTCCTCCTTTGATGCATGTCGGCGGAGCATACATGTTTTTACCCTGCCATATGCAAAAAGAAAACGCAAGTGTAAATTATGTAAAACGTTTTTTCGTACACAAAGTCTGTTTTACTATTTTCCGAATGTAAGATATAAAATTGTCAAAGTTCTGTTTTTTTATTTAAAATGATATTTTTAATATCATTTTATTTAATTTATGTCATGTATTAATATACTATAGTATTTTTACTCTGTCAATTTTCTTTTTATAATAGTACATAAATCATAGACTTTTAAAGACTCATTGTCCGTAGGAAATAAAGGAGTACCACATGACACTGAATGAAAACATCCGGCGTTTACGCCTGGCCAGAAACATCTCACAGGTAGACCTTGCTAAAGCACTGGGCGTAACCAAGCAGAGTATTTCTAACTGGGAAAACAACAACATACAGCCTTCCATCGACATGCTGATTCGTATCTGTGATTACTTTCGTGTCACCACAGATTATATGCTGGGATTGGAGGAGAAAAACTACATAGAAATCAGCGGGCTCACAGACTATGAACTGGCCCACATCACTGCCATCATAGATGATATCCGAAAATAATTTACGCTTGCTTTTTTAGTTGAATCATGCTATAGTAAATCCACATTTCATATCGTATCGCTTTTCATACAGATACGATATCTGGCTTCCGGATGATCCGGAAGATGAACGGAGCGTTCGCTCCATTATTTACCAACCTTTAACGGACAGAAAAGGCAGGAGTGTGTTAAGAGAGGTTTCTTGAAGTATCTTTCCTTTTCTTTCTGTACTCAACATGGTGTGTTCAAAATACCGCACAGAAAAGGAGACCTTATGACCAAAGAAAAGCAGACTGTCATCAACAATCCGCATCTCCATGACAGCGGAGGAAAATTGATCTTCGGTGACAATATCCTCTGCTCCCAGTTCCTCAGAGATTATGCAGACCTGGAGATCTTACGCAATATCCGTCCGGAGGATATTGAGGATGTATCGGAACGATATGTCCTGCTCTACAGTTCCCAAAGAGACAGCGATACTGTCAAGAAAGTAAACATTTCCA
>DKXQ01000017.1 GCA_002493085.1 Lachnoclostridium sp. UBA7122 | reverse complement strand
GTAAAATATCCAAGGTACGAACCGGACGTCATTCGTGAGAACCGTTGGGCGAACGGGGATAGCCTGTTGATACTGCAAACAATGGTTTGCTTGAGCAGGAAGCCCCCACTTCTTAAGTGGTGGGAGTACGTCACCGTATGTGTGTTATAATAATATATAAATAGCTGAACTTATTAATAAAGCAGTTAAGTGGATTGCAGATATCTGCCCTGTTTAGAAAATGTATAACAGAAAGGAAATACTATGAGCCAGATAAGGGATATTGAACTTTCACCTTCAGGTGAACATAAGATTGAATGGGTACGCAGGAACTGCCCGCTTCTGCGCAGCCTTGAACAGGAATTTCTGGAGACAAAGCCATTTGCAGGTAAAAGAATTGCGCTTTCAATCCATCTGGAAGCAAAGACCGCATATCTTTGCAAGGTGCTTGCTGCTGGTGGTGCAGAAATGTATATTACAGGAAGCAACCCGCTGTCAACACAGGATGATGTTGCTGCTGCACTTGTTAAAGCAGGGCTTAATGTATATGCATGGTATGGTGCAACAGATGAGGAGTATAATGCGCATATATCAGAAGTACTTTCACATAAGGCAAATATTATTATAGATGACGGAGGAGACCTTGTGCATATGCTCCACACCTCTAAGAGGGAGCAGTTACAATATGTAATTGGGGGATGTGAGGAGACAACTACCGGGATAATACGCCTCCAGGCTATGGCATCTGCTGGCCAGCTTGAATTTCCTATGGTACTTGTAAATAATGCTGACTGTAAACACCTTTTTGATAACAGGTATGGTACTGGCCAGTCTGTATGGGATGGAATTAACAGGACTACTAATCTTATTGTAGCTGGCAAAATTGTTGTAGTTGCAGGGTATGGATGGTGTGGCAAAGGTGTATCAATGAGGGCAAAGGCTCTTGGTGCACGTGTTATTGTTACAGAAATTGACCCTGTTAAGGCTATAGAAGCAGTTATGGATGGTTTTGAAGTCATGCCTATGAAGCAGGCTGCAAAGCAGGGTGATTTCTTTGTTACAGTTACAGGCTGTGCAGGTGTAATAGATGAAGATGATTTTATGGAAATGAAAGAGGGAGCTATTCTTTGCAATGCCGGTCATTTCGATGTAGAGATTGATATGAAGCGTCTGCGTGAGATTGCTGTAAGCAGTGGGGAGATGCGTAAAAATATTATGGGGTACAAGCTTCCACATGGTGTTACAATATATGTACTTGCAGAGGGGCGGCTTGTAAACCTTGCTGCGGGGGATGGACATCCGGCAGAAATTATGGATATGAGTTTTGCTATACAGGCGCTTAGTGCCAGGTATCTTGCAGAGCATGGGAAAGAACTCAAAGAAAAGATAATAGATGTACCAAAAGAGGTAGATATGGAAGTTGCACGGCGCAAGCTTTCTTTCCTTGGCAAGGAAATTGATGTGCTTACAGAATACCAGAAAAATTATCTGAACAGATAATCTCTTTAACCAGGCAGGAACAGGAATGGTGTATCAGATATGAGACTTGAAAAAACTACGGTTATGTCGGCTATAATCTGGGTAGCAGGTATGCTGGCAGAGATAATATTCCACGATGCTTTGTCAAAAAGCATTTTCGGGATTGTACTAGGCATAATAATTGCCATTATAGTAATTATGGCAACATATTTTACATTAGATGGAATAAATGCAGTTTTATCTGGCAGTGGAAATGAAGCACTTGGCAAGCGGCTTGAGCAACAGGAGAAGATGCTTAGTGTACTGGGCAGCAGGCTTGATGAACAGATAAAGTCTGGACAGGCTGTCTATGAAAAACTGGATGATATTATCAAAATAAACAGAAGCTATATGGAAAAGGCTGCAGGAGAAATGTTTGCTGTCCAGGATGAGGGGCAGACATCTGCAGAAGACGGGGACATGCTTACGCTTAAAAAGGCAATGGAAGAAATTAATGCCCATACACTCCAGTCAGCAAAAATTATTGTTAAATACCAGATGAAAAATTCAGCAGAACTTAAAGATTCACTTGACTTAATTTTAGATAAAATGTCATAGAATGATTCTGGCATAGTATCCGCACGTTCCATCTGCGGATGCCATGCCAGTTTTTTGCTTTATTAGGAAAGTACCTCCTACATTTTGTTTAAAACTTTCTGGAAACGTTCCAGTTCACTGGCAACTACACCACTTAGGGCAAGAAGACATATAAGGTTTGGAATTGCCATAAGCGCATTGGCAATATCTGAAAATGTCCATGCAATTTCAAGTGATGTTGTAGCGCCAACAAAAGCAATTAGTGAAAATATAATACGGTAAAAAATATTGTATTTATGTGTACCAAAAAGGTATTCAAAAGCTTTTTCACCGTGATATTCCCATCCTAGTATTGTAGAAAATGCAAATAAAGTGATGCCTATGCATACCAGCCATCCGCCGGCATTGCCAAGTACAGTTTTAAATGCTTTTATTGTAAGCGGGGAACCAATTGTTAATTCTCTATATTCATAAGAAAAATCATCATTAAATATGTATTCATTGCCACTGCCATCTTTCCATATCCCGGATATTGTTTCTGTATTTGCTGTTCCGTCTGTGCCTGTATCCTTTGAAAGAGAAACTGTGTTATTTTCTTCTGTATTAGTAAGTCCGAGTTTTGTTGTACCATTGTCAGAGCTTATCTGTGTAAAATATAAAGTAGTTCTGGTTATATCTCCGTCTTTGGCAGTAATAGAAATAGCAGACTGTCCAGAAGATGCAGAAGCTTCATCAACATATGCATAAGTGCCAGTAGAAATGGTATCCGTGGAACCAAGCACTCCTGAGCTGGCGATACACAGGCCTGTAATAGTACATACAACAATTGTGTCCCAGAAAGTCCCAGTCATGTTTATATATCCCTGGCGCACTGGGTCATTAGTTGATGCAGCCGCAGCTGTAATAGCTGCAGAACCCATACCAGCTTCATTAGAGAATACACCACGTGCAACACCAAAACGCAATGCCTGTGTCATAGAAGCAACAATGCTTCCACATAACCCGCCTCCAACAGCTTCTAAAGAAAATGCCATTTTAAATATCATTGCAACACCAGCAGGAACATTTGCGATATTACCTATTATTACAACAATGCCTGCTATTATGTAGAATACAGCCATAAGAGGAACAACTACCTGTGAAACTTTAGAGATAGATTTAATGCCGCCAAGGATTATTAAAAGCGCAAGCAGCGTAATTGCAATACCTGTAACAGCTAAAGGTATATTAAATGTTGAATTTAATGCAGTTGAAATAGAGTTCGCCTGTGTAAGATTACCTATTCCAAATGAAGCTATAACTGCAAAAAGGGCAAAAAGCCATCCTAATAAAGAACCAAGTTTTTTATTTTTGAACGCTTTTTTTATTGTGTACATGGGACCGCCTGACATCTCACCCTTTTCATTGATTTCGCGGTATTTAATAGCAAGCATACATTCGCTGAATTTGGATGTAAGCCCAAAGGCGGCAGAAATCCACATCCATACCAGTGCACCAGGACCACCTGATACCATAGCTGTTGCAACACCAACTATATTGCCTGTTCCGATGGTAGCAGCAAGTGCTGTGGTAAGCGCTGAGAATGGAGATACATCTCCATCGCCTTTCTTCTGGCGTGCTTCTTTGCTTAATACACTTTTTAGTGCATATGGAAGGTTACGCCAGCATAATGCTTTTGTACGGATTGTAAGAAAAATGCCTGTACCTACTAAGAGAGTAAGCATGACCGGACCCCACACAAAATCGTCAATGACATTGAGAATATTTGTAAGGTTGTCAATAAAATTATCCATATTTTACCTCTTTTCTGCGCAAAGCGCCATAATAAAAGACTGCGCATAATGTCGAAAAACCACATTAGGCGTAGTCTCCTTTGACCACTATTTTAGTTACAGTTGTTTAAAACCGCTTTATTAGTTTATCATAATGATATAAAGATTTCAAGAGAAATGTTAAATTTTTATTAATTATATATATTATTGTTTGCTTTCCAGCGTCTGTAGCCACCGTTCAGGCTTATTACGGGATATCCCTGGCGTGCGAGGTCTCTTGCTGCCAGCAGGCTGATATTACCTCTGTCGCAGTAAAGTATAATCCATTCTGCTGCCCTGTTGTATGTCATTATAATGTGTCCTATGGTATTATCAAGCTTTTCCCAGTCAGCCCAGACTGCACCTGGTATATGTTCCTGTTCAAAATCTTCTTTATCACGTAAATCTATTAATATCACATTGTATTTGTCCATATAGTCATCTAAATTCCATGGTGGAATTATTTTAAGTGTCATAGGCTGTCACCTGGCAAAACATTTTTATATATTTTATGCCAGGATTTATAAAACGACAATGGCAGTACACAGGGTACTGCCATTATAATAAAATTA
>DKXQ01000016.1 GCA_002493085.1 Lachnoclostridium sp. UBA7122 | reverse complement strand
CAGTTTATATTATAACATAAAAAAATATGTTATTTACTATTTTTTACAAATAATTTACCAGATAAAGTTACACTATCGCTTTATGTCTTTTTATCTGGTCTCCTGAACAGATGATTTACAAAATTTATTCCAAGATAATAAACTCTTTTGTGATACGTAAATGTGGATACTAGCACAAATCCTACACTTATCCCTGCAAGCCTTACAGCACATTCCCTTGCATTATACAGCATTTTAGGGGCATCCTGTAAAATAAAATTAACTACTGTATTATATAACAGTTCACCAGGAACAAGAGGGATAATTGACGGATATAAAAAAAGGGTGGATGGCACTTTTTTCCATGTTGCCATACACTCTGCATACAGTGCTGCAGCCATTGCTGCAAATAGTGAATATATAAGAGTTTTATCTGTAATGCTTAGGAGAAGCAGATATGCACATCTTGTCAATGCCCCGCCAAGCCCTGCAAAGCAAAGGCTGTTTTTTTCTATGCGGAAGACAATTCCAAATCCCAGTGAAGCAAAGAACGAATATATTATAAGTGCAGTATTTTCTACCATTGTACCAGTCCCCCAAACATATAGATGCTAGTGCAAAAGCCAGCTACTATTGCCATAGTTTCTAACATTACCTTTAATATTTCAAGAATCCCATTCATCTCATTGCCGCAGAAAATATTCCTGACAGCATTTACAAGAGGGATACCAGGAAGTATCATCATGCTGCATGTTATTATAATTATAGGATAATGCTCCCCTATTCCTGTAAAGACAAATAGTGCTGCCAGGCTTCCTGCAATCCACATACATAAAGCATTGCTGATGATGCGGTTAAGACAAAGCCTGCCAAGCTGCCTTGTAATTCCTGATAAAATTATGGTAATTATATCCGCTGACACCATATCCCCTAAGCTGCCTCCAAATATTTTGCACATGCTTGCCAGTGCTATCATATAGCCCAGAATAATTACTGGCAGCGGATATTCTTTTACCTCTTCTGCTTTATCTAAAAGCCCGGCAAGTGTATGAGGAGGAGGTGTTTCTGCACATACTTTGCGCGAAAGCTGGTTTAAACGTCTTAGTTTTTCCAGGTGTGTAACAACCAGGGGCACTGCAATCTGCCGTGTCCCTGGAATGTTTCCAGGAGATTTTGCACTTATAATAATTGTCCTGCTAAGTGAAAAAATACTGATGCTGTTCAAATTATAACTTAAGCATATGCGGTTCATAGTATCATTGACACGTTCTAAATTTGCCCCTGTGCCTAACATACGCCCGCCAAGGTTTACAACAAAATCCAAAATATATTCCAGGTCACTCATAGGAGTCTCTCTCCTTATAATCTATAAGTTATGTATTTCTGGCCAGCCTGGCAGCAGCAAATGCATGTACTGCTGTTTCTCCTGCTTTAATACTGTAACTGCTGCCGTTTACTTTTACAGGAAGAATATTATTATTATCTGCATCTGCTGTTATATTTATACCTGAATTGTCCAGTGTAACCTGGTAGCCCAGATTATGCCATACACAGTGGAAAGTTACTTTATCCCACCATGGAATATAGTGTGGTGTGAATGAAACCATGTCTTCTGTAATCTTCATGCCAGCTACACCTCTTGCAACTGCCATCCATGCACCTGCTGCGCATCCGGAATGTATTCCGTCCTGTGTGCCGCCATGCATGTTTTTTAAATCCATCTCTGCTGTTTCCATCAGATAGCCGTAAGTGCTTTCTGGCATATCCATATCTGCAAAGCAGATTGAATGTACACAGTATGATAGTGAAGAGGCTGCTTCACAGCGTCCCTGGTAGTAGTCGAGGTTTCTGCGGTAAATGGTGTCTGGCATGTCAAGATTCTGGTATGCAAACAGCATAAGCACATCTGGCTGTTTTATAACCTGGCTTTTATTGTAAAGCCCTGCCTGTTTCATCTGTGTATAGCCACTCTTGCTGCCACCCTGTACTTCTAATTCACGTGACAGTGAAAAGTATCCGTCAAACTGCGGAATCATGCCTGTTTCTAAGTTTAATGGCAGGTATATAAGCTCTGCTACACGGGCAAATTCTTCTTTCTCTTTTTCGTCAAAGCCTGTTTTTTGCTTTACACTGGCAATCTCTTCACCATATCTTTCAAGAAGCCGGCATGTAGCAGACAGCACATTGTATACACTGTAATTAGTATAGGCATTATTGTCAACATATGGATGGTGTTCATCTGTCCCTGTCACCTGTAGTATCTCATAGCGTCTTTTTTCTTCATTAAATGTTACGCGTGAAACCCAGAACCGGCAAATCTCTAAAAGCATTTCCATGCCGTATTCTTTCATAAATACATTATCCCCTGTTGCCGCCAGATAATTCAGTACAGACAGTCCAATATCAGATACACAGTGTATCTGCATAAACGGGTGGCGCACATCTGTCCAGACAGTCTCTTCGCCTGTCACACCTGTTGTAAATGGATACCTTGCACCCTTATAACCTTCTTTTATGGCAAGCTCCTTTGCCTCCTTAAGATGTGAATACCTGAAAAGCAGCGGATTTTTACTGTATTCGGGCATTGTCTGCAAAAATACTGGTGCCTGGAAAATTTCTGCATCCCACCATACAAAGTTATTGTACATCTCCCCTGTAAGCCCCTTTGCAGAAAAGCTGTGTACATAGTCATTTCTTTCAAGAGATATAAGTGTATGGTAATTAGAAAAGCGTATTGCCCTGTCGGCTGTATCATCTCCTTCTATTACAATATCCAGTTTGGAAAAGAGATTTTTATATATTTTACTGTGTTTTTTGTATTCTTTTTCATAGGAACTGTCTTTATACTTATCCATGTACTCTTTTATACATTCTGCAAGTTCCCTGTCTGTATCACGGCTTGTAACAACAGAGACTAATTTTTCTAATGTATAAACTTTTTCCTGCTCTGCCTCAAATGTAATCCTTTGTGCCACAATCCCATCTTCATTTACATCCTCCCAGTCTGCACTGTGGCCACTAAAAGTCTGGTAAACACCAGATGCAGCATGGAATCCGTACTTTGGCCCTGCAATCTCTTCCTGGAAGACTGTGTGTCCGTCAAACTGTATATCTATCGTCTTCTGTGGTATCTGCCCGTTTGACTTTGTTCTTAAGTCAAGCCCGCTTAAAACTTTTATCTGCCCTGAATAGTTAAGCGGCTCTGCTGTAACATGCTGGCAGTAAGTGTGGTCATCAGAAAAACTTGCAAAACGGCTGAAACAGAACTTTGTCTGCTGTCCTTTTGAATTTTCCCATATAACTTCACGGTAAAGTACGCCATCTGACAGGCGAAGGCAGCGCTTCCATAAAATTACCTTTCCATCCCACGGATAAAAGACTTCCCCGCCAATTTCAAACCGCACAAGCAGGAAGTCAAGCAGGTTTATTGCTCTCTCCTGTTTCTCGAATTTTTTCAGGCGGTCTTCTTCTACATAGTATTTTTTCATATACATATTATCACACATGGTAAGCCGCACTTCTACGACTTCATCCATAACACCCCTTACCAGGAAGCCCTGTATTCCAAGGCTTCCATATTCTTCAAGGCTGGCTCTTACGCCCATATAGCCGTTACCAGTTGTAAGGAGTGTTGCTACATTGGCCTCATTTAAAAGGCTGTATTCATGTTCTGCAAGACAATGTGCGTTTTCAAACTCAAGTCCTGCGTAACTCATATGTTTTCCTCCAATTCTATAACTGCAATTTACGGTCTATAATTTACAGATTTCACCATTTATTTCCACTTCAACTTCTGTAGTGCCTGTCAGATTCTGTACTTTTACATCATCCTTTGTTGCTTCAACAGCCAGTTTCTGCCCTTTCCAGATAATAGTATAGGACAGCTTTTCCCACTCATCAGGAAGTGCAGGACATATCCTTAATTTGCCATCAAGCATACGTACACCGCCAAAGCCATAGACTACACACTCCCAGACACCGCCAAAGGATGCCGCATGTATCCCTGCATTGGAAGAGCCCATAAAAGTACCAAGGTCAATCATTGACGCTTTCTGGAATAAGTCATACGCAAGTGCTTTTTCACCCATATCAGATGCAAGTACGGAGTGTGTGGAAAGTGAAAGTGAGGAATCATGCAGTGTCCTCTTTTCATAGTATTCCCATGACGCTTTCTTTACTTCTTGTGAAAATTCGTTTTCCAGAAGGAAGAACAGTACAAGGCAGTCTGCCTGTTTTGATACCTGTATCTGGTTAATCTGCTCTAAGTTGTAATCACGTGTAATTCCGCCTACGTGTTCTTGTTTCTTATATTTGTCAAGGTCAATATCTTTGCAGCTTAAATAGCAGTCATCCTGCGGAAGTACATTTTTGTCATTTGGGACAGGCAGAAATATCTTACTGCATCCGTCTTCCCACGCCTTGTAAGCTTCTTCAAGACCAAGCTTTTTATTAAGCTTTGCAAAGATGTCTGGTTTATTTTCTTTTAATATATGGTAATACTCAATGGCTTTTTTCATGTTCCAGTGTGCCATATAGTTTGTAAATGCATTATCGTTGACATGCTCACGGTATTCATCAGGCCCTACCACATCATTGATATGGTACTTGCCATCTTCCCCTTCTTCAAGACGTGATGCCCAGAATATTGCAGTGTCCATTATCAACTCATAGCCATACTTATCCATAAAGTCCATATCACCAGAAATCACTGCATACTGCCATGCCCCGAAAGCTACATCGCTGGTTATATGCTGCTCAATAAAACCAGACCATACTTTTACTGGTTTTCCTGTCAGTATATCCACATCACAGTACTCAGGTGTTACCTCACCGTCATCAAGCCATGCAGATTCCCAAGGGAACATTGCTCCCTTATATCCGTTGTGCGCAGCCTTGGCATGTGCTCCAGGAAGTGACAGATAGCGGTATTCTTCCAGCTTTCTTGCAGTATCAGGGGCTGTAAATATATAGTATGGCAGCAGGAAAATCTCTGTATCCCAGAATGTGTGTCCTTTATAACCTTCGCCTGAAAGCCCCTTTGCACCGATATTCATGCGGTTGTCATGGCCTGGAACCATAAGGCGCATATGATACTGTGCAAAGTGTCCTGCAAACCCGTCTATTGCAGGACCTTCAATACTTAATGGTGCTTTATCCCATACTTCTTTATCCCACTGTGCACCAGATTCCGAAGCAAGCACATCATAGCCGGCCTGTATATCTGTTTTACATGCGTTAAGTGATATTTCCTGTATTTCATGGATATCTTTATCCATATATTCTTTATCACGTGTTGTATACACATTGGAATACTTTTCAATAACAAATGTCTGTCCGGCTTTTATTTCTGCTGTATACCCTGCATATACTTTCCTGCGGTCCATAAAGATTTCTGCTGCTGCTTCTAATGTACTGCCATCCAGTTTTAACTCATGTGCTGTTGTTTCTACAAAGCCAATGCCTGACTGGGTAGTGGTCTGTACATACTGGATATATTTCTTTTCATAAAAGCGCTTGTCACCATCTGAAAAGTGCTGGCTTCCTGTATTGGTGATAGTGCCGTCTATGCCAGAACGTACCTTTACTATAACATCATCTGCAAAAGACAGTGTGATGCGCTGTGCAATAGTATGAAGACGTTTTAATGATACTATGCGCTCAAATTTTGCATCCACCTGTTTTCCTTTTGGTGAAGTCCACTGCACACTGCGCATAAGTGTACCTGTCTTTATATTTAATTGCCTTGTATAATTTTTGATTTCCCCTGAATCCAGGGAAAACCTTTCACCATCTATAAATAAGTCAACAGCTATAAGGTCAGCAGCATTAGGAAGCTCTGTCACCTCATTTTCATCAAACTTGTTAAAAGTTCCTGCAACAAACATTCCCCTGGTTTCATTCAGGTAGTGCTCTTCTGTAGCACTCCTTAAACCTAAGTAGCCATTGCCAAGGCTCATAACAGCCTCGCACTTTCCTAAAGTTTCTGGATTAAATGAATCTTCCGCAATAATCCAGTCTATGATTTTACTGTAATCCATTCCCATAAATTTTTTCCACCTTTCCGTGCTTGTACTTTTAAAATTTGGCACCCCAGATGCCACAGAACGGGTCTACAGGATTTTTGCCCTTAAATTCTGACCTTCCCATAATCTTTTCTATAACCTGTTCTACAACTTCTTCATTTGGCGTATAGGCATTTATAAATGTTTTAACCATTGGCGCATCAACAAGGTGGTAAGGATTTGCAATAGATATAAACATAGCTGGCACATCATTAATAAACCACGGTGCATCTGCTGCCATCAGGTGTACCCAGTCAATCCTTCTTACAGACTGGTTGCTTGCGGTATCAATGCATGCAACATAAACTGCCAGGTCAAATTTACTCTTTATATCAGCAACACCGCCTTCAAACATTTCGTAAAAATCAGGCTTGGAGTAATCAAATAGTGAAACCTCAAACCCCTCTTTTTCAAATAGTTCCTTTACCTTGCCTATCGCACCTTCACCATCTTTAAAGCCGCCGCCTATGCGGTCTTCTAAAAGATACAGGCGTATCCTTTTATATTTTTCTGGTGATATTGGCAGCAGGTTTTGTGTATCTTTAACAAGTGTAACACTTTCATCTGCACACTGCTTTGTCCACTTTTTATGTTCATCACATGCAACACATGCAAGTGCGTCTTCACCAGGCACAAGTGTTTCATTCTGCTTTGCAGTATGCAGGTTCATCGCAGCTTTCATTGCAAGAATCCTTGTACACGCTTCATCTACCCTTTCCATCGTAAGCCGTCCGTCTGCGATTGCATCACGTACTGCCTGGTAGTCTTCACGGATATCCTTATTAAACAGAATCATATCACATCCTGCCGCAATAGCTGCTGGAATTGCGTCTGCCCTTCTCATTGGTGTATTAAATCCAATCATCGGGGTTGCATCTGTTACAATCATACCATTAAAGCCAAGTTTTCCTCTTAAAAGCCCTCCAAGAATCTCCTTGGAAAGTGTTGCTGGAAGTATATCTTCATCTTTTAACTCTGGATTAAAATGCCTGCTGTACGCTGGCTGTAAAATATGCCCGGCCATAATTGACAGTGTGCCGGCATTTACTACTTCCTGCCATACAGCACCATAAGTCTTGTCGTATTCTTCTACAGACAGGCTGTTTACAGAGCTTACAAGATGCTGGTCTCTCTCATCTACACCATCACCTGGAAAGTGTTTTACAGCAGCAGCCACGCCATACTTTTTTAATCCCTTAAGCTGCTCCTTTACAAAACTTATAACTGTCTCCTGGTCACTGCCGAAAGTCCGGACATTTGTAATAGGATTGCGGAAATTCATATCCAGGTCACAGATAGGTGCAAATGCCCAATTACATCCTACAGCCTGCGCTTCCTTTCCTGCAATAGCACCAAGACGGTATGCATTGACAGGATTTGCAGATGCTGCAACACCCATAGGTCTTGAAAAATATGTTCCATCTGCACATATGCCATTGCCGCCTGATTCCAGGTTTGCACCAAATAAAAGCGGTATCCTTGATGTTTCCTGTATAAGTCTGTGTGTCTTTTGCACATCCTTTGCTGGCATAGGGCGGTAAAGCATTGCACCTGGTTTAAATTCATCAATAAATCCTTTTAAATAATCTTCTTCAGTATTTCCACCAATAGGACAAAACATCTGGCCTGTTTTTTCTTCATCACTCATTGAAGCAAGAGTATCTTCTACCCATTTTATCTGGCCATCATCCAGAAAAAATGGATTCGCTTTTAAATCTATCATTGTAATTCCTCCCCAAATCAAAGTTAATAATTTTACTCCACTATAAAGTTTTCCAGTTCAGCGATTGCCTGCTCCAGTTTATCTGGTTCAAATGGCAGGTATCCCATATGGCTTATATCATCAAGTGAATTTGCACCCATTTCAGGGTCCCCGGATGCTGCAATTCCTGCAATAGCTGGCGCATATTTAGCCAGAACCCCTATTGCTTTGCCATCACCTGCCAGCCGTCCAAGCCTTGTATTCCTGTTATATGGTTTTCTAAAGTCAGTCTCTGGCTGGTAATCATATACATATCTTCCGGCTTTAAGCCCAATTGTCTTTTCTTTGTATCCTGGAAGTTCAACACTTGCTTCACAGTTAAATGGTATCTCTATCTCAACATGCATATTGCCATCTTTACAGATTTCAAAGTTACATACATATTTTCCAGATGCAGAATTAAAGCTGCAGTCTATCTTACGCAGGCGTATATCTGGATGAGGTGCAATTATTGCACGTGCAAACCCGGGCTCTGCCGGTCTTATTCCTGCCGCATATGCATAGACAAATTCCATTACAGAGCCATATGAATAGTGGTTAAGCGAGTTCATGCCTGTATCACTTATTACTCCGTCCTCACCTACTGAGTTCCATCTCTCCCAGATAGTAGTTGCACCCATATTTACCTCAAAAAGCCAGCCAGGATAAGTTTCTTTTAATAAGAAATCATAGGCAGTTTCATACATGCCTGCCTCACCCATTACAGTACATAGAAGTGGTGCGCCAACAAAGCCGCCTTTAATCTGGTACATATCTTTTTTAAGTCTTGTTTTAAACTGTTTTACCAGCTTTTCTTTATCATGGTATATTCCAAATTTAAGCGCAATTACATAGGCTGCCTGTGTATCAACTGCAAGCCTGCCAGATGGCGTAAAGAATTCTTTTAATATGGCTTTTTTAATTTCTTCTTCAAGTTTTCCATAACGTGCCACGTCTTCATCTTTTCCAAGGCGCATGGCTGCCTGTTTTACAATCTGCACAGAACGGTAATAGTAAACAGAAGATATATAGTTGTCATCTGTGCTTCCTTTAAAGCTTGTTGGTGTCATGCCGTCAAGTGCAAGCCAGTCGCCAAATGTATCAGCAAAGTCAAACATATAGTTCCTGCCGCCATTTGCCTCATCATTTCTGTCAATATACTCTGCCCAGTCTTTCATCATAGGATAGGCATATTCTAACTCATCAAGGTTTCCATAATATTCAAACATCGTCTCTGGCACAAATGTTGCAACATCTCCCCATACACTGCCAGCACTTTCTTTATGTCCCATATTTGGAATAAAGTTTGGCATTGCACCATCAAGATGTTTCTGCTCATCTCTTAAGTCTTTAAAGAACTTGTGGAAAAATGCCAGTGTATCTACATGATAGCTTGCTGTTGGTGCAAATACCTGTGCATCACCTGTCCAGCCCAGGCGTTCACTCCTCTGTGGACAGTCTGTCGGCATATCAATAAAGTTGGACTTAAGTCCCCAAAGTGTATTTTCATAAAGGCGGTTTATCTTTTCACTAGAAGTTTTAATATATCCTGTTCTTTCAACAGCAGAATACAGTGACTTGCCAGTAAATGCTTCTTTTTTGCACTCTCCAGGCCATCCTGTCACCCTTATATAGCGGAAACCGAAGAATGTAAAATGTGGGCGCACTTTTTTCTTTGTGCCGTCAGAAATATAAGTAAACTTAGATTCAGCATCCCTGTAATTGCCGTGGTAGAAGTTGCCTTCCTGCAGGATTTCAGCACACTCTAACACAATCTTTGTGCCTTTTCCAAAGTCTGCATCAAACTCCACAAAACCAGCAAAGTTTTGTCCAAAGTCAAGCACTGTCTCACCTGCTGGTGTTGTAATAACTTCTTTAACAGCTATGTCTTCCATAGCAAGTACTGGCAGGCTTAAGCGGTCCATCAGATGGCTTTTGGCAAGATTTTTTGTTGCCTCATCTTTTTCTGGTTCTGTAATTACATCCACTTTCTTCCAAGGGTTTTCTTTTCCCTCCCAGAGAAGTTCATTGTAAATTTCACCATCATAAATACCAGAATCTTCTACAAGTGAACCTTTGTACTCCCAGGTTCCATCTGTACAGATAACTTCTTTTGTGCCATCCTCATATTCAATATGTATTTCAGCAATAGCTGTCATGCGGCTTCCGAAATTATTTTTCTTTAACTCCAGGCCAAAAAGCCCCATGTACCAGCCTTTTCCAAGCATAATCCCGATGGTATTGCTGCCATTTAATAATTCATTAAGCGGATAGGTAATTGTCTGGATAGTTGTTTCATACTCTGTGATATAAGGCGCAAGGTATTCATCACCAATCTTTTTTCCATTCAGATACAGTTCAAACATACCCACGCCAGTACCATAAAACCTGGCTCTTTTAACAGGTTTTACAATTTCTATAGTCTTTTGAAGCAGTGGATGGAACGTATCTTCTTTATCTGATGCAATCCATACAGCATCCCATGGCTCATCCATCTTTCCTGTTTCAAAGCACACAGCATCACTAACAGCACTGTCACCCTTGTCACCTGTTATCTTTACACGGCAATAATAAGCCGTCCTTGGCTCTAGTACAATATCTAGCTTTTCTCCCTGTTGTTTAAGGTCTTTGCCTTTCTTTGTATACAATACTGTGTTAAAATCTTTTCCAGTACTTACTTCTATTAATGCATCTGCCTGGTTTTTGCTGTCTGTTCCAGATACTTTCCATGAACAGATAACATAGTCCATATGAAACCCCATTGGACTGGCAATGCCATTAATTTTTACGTCAGTAACCTTCATAAAAATATTTCCCCCTCTCTAAATAATGCATATATTATACCATCTGGTGTCATTATTTAACATCACAATATCCGACATTTTTTAATACATTTTCTTGCATATTTTAACTTTTTCTGTTATACTTTTCTTTAATTATGTTTTACCCTGGAATATATTTAGCTGTCAACCCACCCATTAGATAGTGTAACTTTATCTGGGT
>DKXQ01000029.1 GCA_002493085.1 Lachnoclostridium sp. UBA7122 | reverse complement strand
TTTTATACATATTTAAGTATAAAATTACTTGCTTAACAGAAAGTCCTTAAAATATCTAAATATAAAAATATCCCAATTAATAAAACGAAGCTTCCTGTTTGTATATAACTTTACAGGATTTTCTGTAAAAGGCTATGCCAAATTTGTATATCGTTTGTATACCATCCTGTTTTAAAATTTCAGCATATTTTTTGCTTTCAATTTGCTGCATAGCCTTCTTACATGCTTTATCAAAATTTCCATTTTCAGCATATTTTATTTCAAAAATACAGCCTGTGCTTTTTCCGGCTATTTCAATAAGAATATCGGGATACCCTTCGCCAGATTCCTGTTCTGATTTTACAACCCATTTGTCGTTATATGATAACAAACCCAGAAGCATGCCATGATAGAAATTCTCTTTCATGTCTTTTTTGACATAAGTATCGCGGATACTTATAAATTTCTTGAGAATATGGTTTAATATATTTTCCAGGCTGTCTGAATCCCCGCTTTCAACAGCACTGCAAATCTGCTTCCACTGCTGGCTATAACATGTATCCATGTTAAACCATAATAATATCTGCTCTTTGTATATCTCTAAAATCTCTTTATTAGGAATTACCAATGTATGTATTTTATCCTCTGGCTTTACTTTATCTGTTAAATACCCTGTGGAATAAAGTATACTCCATAAGTAAGTTTCCTTTTTGATTTTATCTGGATTTTTTAAATCTCCATATGTTAAATCTGGATTTATTTTTCTTTTTATGCTTTCACCTGAGATAAGATATTCAAGCTGTGCCCTGGTGCTTGCAGAAGCATTATTTAAAATATCTTTTATAATGTCATTACTGCTGCTATTAACCCAGTAAGATTGCATAGGAGCTTCTTTATCTTCACATAATAATTCACACTGGTTTATAACATCCCATGGACAATAAATTTCTGTATTACCAAACCTGTAGCCATTATACCACTCTTTAAAGGTAAAATATTTGTTCTCAAGCCTATAATATTTTAATATATCAATTACTTCTTTATCTGTAAAACCAAAATACTCTGAAAATTTACTGTCAGAAATAGTTCTGACTTTGAAATTATTTAGACCAGTAAAAATACTTTCTCTGGAAATTCTTAAACATCCGGTAAGAACTGCAAATTCTAAATATTCATTAGTTTTAAAAACACTGCTAAAAAAAGAACGCATGAATTTTATCATTTCATCGTAATAGCCATTTTTATATGCATTGTCCAGAGGAACATCATATTCATCAATTAACACAATGCTTTTCTTCCCATAATATTTAAATAACATCTCAGAAAGTAAATACATGCTTGTTTTCTGGTTATTTTCTGACAGTACTGGAAAAAACACTGGTTTTAAAAATTCTTTGTCCATGTCTGAAAGCCGGTTACTTTGAAGCAAATACTGGTGTTTGCGTATTTCTCTTTGTATGGTTTCAGACATCATAAATAAAGCATCTTCAAAATTTCTTCCATCAACATCTTTTAAACTAATTGAAATTACCGGAAATTTTCCCTGGTATTTTTCACACAGTGCCGTTTCTTTTGAAATAGCCAGATTATCAAAGAGTGGATTATAAGCCCCTGTTTTAAAAAAATGGTTTAGCATGTCCATATTCAGGCTTTTACCAAAACAGCGCGGACGTGTAAATAAAGTCACCTTACTTCCAGAGTTTAGTAAATCCCTGATCATTTCTGTTTTATCCACATAATAATAACCTTCTTGTATAATCTGGTCAAAAGATTCTATACCTATAGGCAGTTTTTTCATAATTTGTACCAAATTTCAAGCGAAAATGCCTGCATCTTTCCTTTCCTGGTAATATATGTTTTTTAAATTTACTAAAAGTATATCACAATTTTGTATAAACACGCAAGTCTGGTGCATAAAACCCTGTATTTTAGGATTTTATGCACCAGTGCATGCTTTGCACAGACCATGTATTATACTGTCTGTACTATTATTAAATTATTATGCATACAAGTCCCCCATTGCTGTCATTTATAACTTTCTGTATAGTTTCCTGTAGTTTAAGCTGGCTCTCATCAGTAAGCTTTCCAACTTTGCTTTCCATGCCTTCTTCTACTAGCTGGCGTACTGTTTTGCCAAATATATTAGTTTCCCATATACCTCCATCTTCACTGCTTGAATTCTGTCCTGATATATACTCAATAAGGTCTTCTGCCTGCTGCTGTGTACCAACTATAGGTGCAATTTCTGTTTCAATATTTGCCTGGATAAGATGAACGGAAGGGCTTGTTGCCTTAAGCTTTACGCCATATTTGCTGCCATGCCGTATAAGTTCAGGCTGCTCTATTGTTATTTCGTCAACAGAAGGGGTAATTACGCCATATCCTTTTCTATGTACTTCATTCCATGCATCACTTATTTTTCCTATTTCATTCTTTTTGGCTGCATACTCTTTAAGCAGATGGATAAGCTGGTATTCTCCCTCCACCGGGACACCTACAAGCTCGCTTAAAACCTGGTAATACCTGCTGTCATCAAATACAACAGATATTTTTACCCTGCCATTTTCCATGCCAATATGTTCAATCCTGAATTCTTTTATGTATTCGCTTTCAGATGCAAAATTACTGGATGTTATATCGTTTATAATAGAAATTTTTGACAATATCGAACGCACATTATCTATAAGCTCGTTTTTAAGCCAGTGGGAAGGCTGGAGTATTTCGACCCACTTTGGCATATGGAATTCAACCTGGCTTATAGGGAATGAAGCGAGGAGTTTTTCCATAATTTTCTGTATATCCTCCATGCGTAACTGGTTGCAGTTAAGCGCTGCTGCCTGTACCTGGTATTTTTCATTAATATTTTTTACTGTTCCCTGTGCTTCTTCACTATATGGCTTAGATGAATTGACTATTACAATAAATGGCTTGCCTATAGCTTTAAGTTCCTGTATAGTCCGCTCTTCAGGTTCAATGTATGCTTCCCTGGCTATATCGCTAAAACTGCCATCGGTAGTAACAACTATGCCTATAGTAGAATGGTCATGTATAACTTTGCGTGTACCAAGTTCTGCTGCCTGTGTAAATGGCATAGGCTGGTCTGACCATGGTGTCATAACCATTCTTTCCCCGTCACCCTCCTCAAGGCCTCCTGCACCCTTTACAATATAACCTACACAATCTATAAGCCTTACTTTTACCTGGTTATCACCATAAAGATTTACTGCTACAGCTTCTTTAGGTATAAACTTAGGCTCAGTAGTCATAATTGTTTTGCCGGCAGCAGACTGCGGCAATTCATCAACTGCCCTTTCCTTATCATGTTCATCTTTAATGCCTGGTAATACAAGCAATTCCATAAATCTTTTAATAAATGTAGATTTTCCGGTTCTCACAGGACCACATACACCTAGATAAAATTCACCATTTGTACGTTCTGCTATATCCTTATATACCTGAAATCCGTTCATATGCCCCTCCAATCCCCGGACACTTTTCACTTTGCATACACACCTTTATCCGGTTTATCTATCTATATGAAGCATATCCCTGTAATAGAACTTTTAAGATTAGAAAAAGGACAACATAACATAAGGCATGTTGTCCTGTAAAAATTGTATATAAGGCATAAGTGTGCCAGTTAATCCATATTTTCAATTGTTTCAAGCAATGAACGCAGTTCTTCCGGACTCATTGATGAAAGACTGTGGGTCACTGATAAAACAATTACCATCATAATAATTGCTAGAATAACACCAATGCCTGCACATATAGCACCTGCTATGGCAAGGCTTTTGCCTGGAAGTTTCTTAACCAGCACCATAATAGAAAATACAAGTCCAAGTATTCCTAAAATACCCGAAATATACCATACACAGCAGCATACTATTGACAAAATGCCACATACCAGTCCTGCTATTGCAAAACCTGATGGCTGTTCCGTTGAACGGCTTTGTATCTGTTCAAGGTTTCTTTGTACATCCTGTGTAGTATTTGCCTGTGTAAAGCCATCATCTGGCTTTTTTTTAAAATCTTCGCTGTTCATAAATAATCTCCCTCCTATGGCCAGGTGGATATCTGCAATCCACTCTGTTACTTGGTTACTAATCTTTACTAAGGTTAAATAGAAATGTTCTGCAGCCAGTCAATTCCATATACTAATAATAGCACATTTTTTACAGCAAACTGTATTAAAAGTATTGCAATTCCAAAAAATATATAGCCATTGCGGAATTTCATATATTGGAATTTTTCTTTTGCCAGAACCGCCAATGTCCCTTTTACCATAAATGCTATATAAAGTATTCCACAATATGGCACAAATGGATGATATAAAAAAGACTTAAGCCAATGCCCGCTAAAAAAAGCAATAGCTGCCCTTGTACCGCCACATCCAGGACAATAAAGGCCTGTAAGCATGTTGAACTGGCACTGTGGCACAATATATGAAGGATTTAATGGTATAAAGATAAGTAAAGCAATTCCTGTAACAGATAATGCTGCAAATATAAGACCAGCAACATAAAGCTTCTGTTCTAGTAATGCTTTACCCTGAAACATGATTCCTCCTTAACGGCTATATCTTTCTGCTCTATATAATCTATTCTTATATATCTTGCATTTTGCAGCATAGCTAAAAATTTTTCTATCATATCAGAAGTACCCTGTATTTCACACTCCACAGTTCCGTCATAAAGATTGCATACCCAGCCGCTTGCACCTAAGCTCTGTGCAGCATGGCTTGCATAATACCTGAATCCAACACCCTGCACACGTCCATGAAATATCAGATGTTTTCTTATATAATTTTCTTTCACTGTCCAGTCTCCATTTCTTTAAAGCCTTTTGAATAATGCAGTTTCCCATCTTCTGTAATAAATACTGCACATACATCATCTAGTGAATCCACAAGCTTCATGCCCTTATCAAGTCCTAATGCAAAACATGTAGTAGAAAGAGCATCTCCATCCACTGAATTTTCTGATACTACAGTAACCGCAATAAGTCCATTGTCATATGGATATCCTGTTGACGGGTTTAATATATGGTGGTATACTTTCTCTTCCTGCATAAAATACCTTTCATATATTCCAGAAGAAACAACTGATATATCCTCTGCATTTATAGCGGTTACAATTTCATTCCTGTCTGCAAATGGCTGCTGTATTCCTATGCGGAAAGGCCTGCCATCAGCTTTGCTGCCTATGCAAAGCACATTGCCTCCCAGATTAATTGTGCCACTTGTAACTCCGTTATCTTCGAGATATTCCTTGAGGTGGTCTGCTATAAAACCTTTGGCAATAGCACCAAGCTCTATTCCCATTCCAGGAACTTTCAAAACCAGTTTCCCATCTTTAAGTTCTGCATTGTGGTAATCTACAAGCTTTACAGCAGCCTTTATCTGTGAATTTCCAGGCACTTCCGGATTATCAGCGGTAAAATCCCACAGTGAGCTTTCAGGCTCTACTGTAATGTCAAATTTACCATCTGACAATCTGGAATAGTACAGTCCTTTTTCAAGTATGCTGTACATAATATCTGATACAGCAAACACAATGCTTCCATCACTATTTATATTAAATTCTGTATTATTATCCGGACTGGTTTCACTTTTAATAACTTTTTCTGCATCTGTTTTGCCTTGGCTTGCTTTTAAATAAGCTTTTGCTATTTCATTTATATTATAAAGTTCACTGCCTTTTAATGTCCTGCTAAATACCTTTTCATATTCTGAACATCTGGAAACACACTCATTAAGTAAGTCTTCGCTGCCTCCTGCATTTAAAGTTACCGTATATGTTGTATTAAATGCAAAACCTGTTTTTACAAGTGCTTCTGTATCTTTACCTGTGCCAGAAAAAATATTTTTACAGCCTGTCATTAAAATTATACATATATTTAATATTAAAAAGTATTTCCAGAATCCATATTTGCTGTTATTATATTTCTCTGCCATATTTAACCACCCTGTCTGCAAGCTCTCTTTCTTCTTGTGTAAGGTCTGCTTTTTCCAGCAAATCAGGTCTCATTAAGGCAGTGCGTATCACGGACTGCCTTCTGTACCACTCTTCAAGCTTTCTATGGTGTCCTGACAAAAGAACAGGGGGCACGCTTTTCCCACGCCAGTTTTCTGGTCTTGTATACTGTGGGTATTCCAGCAGGCTATCTGAAAATGATTCTTTATGTGCAGATATGCAATTATTTAATACTCCTGGAATAAAGCGTGATACTGCATCCATAATGACAAGCGCTGCAAGTTCACCGCCTGTAAGCACATAATCACCAATAGAAACCTGGTCAGTAACTATTTCTTCAATTACACGCTCATCTATCCCTTCATAGTGGCCACATAAGAATACAAGATTATCTTCATGTGCATACTCTTCAGCCATATTCTGGTTAAAAGTCCTGCCTTGTGGTGTGAGGTATATCACACGTAAAGGTTTTGCATCTTCTGGCGGACTGTCCTGTATTTGTGTGCAAATATGCCTGTAACACATATAAACCGGCTCTGCCTGCATAACCATTCCTGCACCACCGCCATATGGGTAATCATCTATATGGTTGTGTTTATTGTCTGCAAAATCCCTTATATTTACTGCCTTTACACTAATATGCCCTGCCTTTATTGCACGTCCTGTAATACTTTCAGACATTGCATTATTTATCATGCCAGGAAATAATGTCATAACATAAAAGTTCATCTCAGTCAAGCAATCCTTTCATTATATGGACTGTAATAAGCTGTTTTTCTATATCTACATCCAGCACACACTCTGGTATATCTGGCAGCAGTACCTCTTTTCCATTATGCTCTACTGCAAATACAAGATTAGCGCCAGTTTCAATTACATCTTTAAGAATACCAAAATCTTCTCCTTTATCTGTAACAACTGTAAGCCCTATAAGGTCTGCAATATAACATTCACCTTCTTCAAGCGGGACTGCATTTTCTCTTGTCACATACAAATCACAGCTTTTATATTTTTCTGCATCATCTATACTGTCAATACCTTTAAACTTAACAATTACAAGATTCTTGAAAAACTTTACAGAGGCTACTTCCAAAGTCTTTTTTTCTTTTCCTGTATCAAGTATTACCTCTTTTAAATCATTAAACCTGTCTGGGTCATCTGTTGTAGGAAATACCTTGACTTCCCCACGCAGCCCATGTGTGTTTGTTATAACACCAACTCTGAATACATCTGTCATCTTCCTCTCCTGTCCAGTTAATTTATTCACAAATCATAAGGCAAAAAACCGCCTATACCAAATGGCACAGGCGTTTTACCATAATCTACTGTCCTATTTCAACGGTTACTTTTTTATCAGTTTTTGAAGCAGCAGCTTTAACCATTGCACGTATTGCCTTGGCTATACGCCCCTGTTTTCCAATAACTTTTCCCATATCTTCTTCAGCTACCTTTAGCTGGAAAATAATCTCATTATCGCTGTCTGTCTCTGTTACAGTGACCTCATCAGGGTTGTCAACAAGTGACTGTGCAAGAACTTCTATTAATTCTTTCATATGCCCAAAACCGTCCTCCATCATCAATACCACATCTG
>DKXQ01000243.1 GCA_002493085.1 Lachnoclostridium sp. UBA7122 | reverse complement strand
TTTGCTTAAGTTCGCGCCTATGGGAACAGACTCCAGATGATTCATCTCTGCCAGAAGGTAGGGAAAACCCGAAAGCATAGTAATTTTGTGCCTTTCCACAAACGCCATTAAACTCCTGATGTCTTTTTTATCATCTTCGGCAGGTATGGCAAGAGCAGCACCGTTCAAAAGGCTTGTAAAAACTTCTTCCACAAAAATATCAAACGAACATACCGAATATTGCAGCATAATATCGCCCTGCTTCGGGTGGAATTCGTTTTCAAAGGCTCTGACATAATGGCAGACATTGCGGTTTGTAACCGATACGCCTTTCGGGCGTCCCGTTGTGCCGGATGTGTAGAGAATATATGCAAGCCCGTCAGCGTTTTGGTTGTATTCCCGTTTCCTGCTGTTCGGATCAGCAGTGCAAATAGAGCAGTCGGAATAAATCTGCTTATAGCCATCCAATTTGGAAGCGAACTACATTTCGGTAAGAATAAAATCGACCTTTGCTTCGGTCATCATGTACCGGATTCTGCCCGTTGGAAAGGCAGGCTCGGTGGGTATATACATAGCGCCTGTTTTCAGTACTGCCAGAATAGACGCAATCATCTCCGCACGGTGACGCATGACAATTCCGACTGCATGGGTATCATCAGGGAAGCTGTCAGCAATCATATCTACCATATCGGAAAGTTCCTTAAAGGTCATCGTCTTGTCGTTTTCCACAATTGCCGCAGCCTCCGGCTGTTTTTCGGCCATTGCATGAAAAAGCCCGTAAACTGTGTTTTCCATTTTGTTTTTTCCTCCATAAGAAATCTAATTATTTATCAAAGAATCGCTGCAATACCCTTTGCACTTCGCATAGCGGCATCTTTAAAATGGTTGCCGGGATTCAGTTCCCAGGTAACATTCATTCCTGATTTTCTGTAATGCTCTGCAATTTTCCCGGTGTTATCCTGAACCGTTTTCAACAAAGGCTGTGAAGTTTTCGCTTCCGCATCACCAAGGGAAAGATATACCTTTGCAGGTATCCGTTTCATTGTATGGTTAAAACAATAATCCTTGAAATCAGGAAACCAAAGCGATCCGGACATACTTGCCACGCGGTCAAAAGCATCGCACTGATACATGGAGTACAACGCAAATAAGCCCGCCAGAGAATACCCTGCAATACTGATATGAGAGGGCTCGCCTTTTATCATGTCCTTTGCCTTCGGAAGTAGCTCAGAAAGTAAAAGTTCAAGATATTCATTTGCACCGCCGGTACACGGAGTATCCTTTTCCGACAGCGGAGGGCAGTACCACGGCGTCATATCATGATCCCATTTCAGCTTCCCGATACACAAAAGATTGAAACCTGAACAGTTTCGTTGTTCCAAAGCTTCCACTACAGAACTCCCATCGCCCGAATAGTTATTCAGAACGATAAGCGGACAGTCCTCTTTTGCAGCCATATAAAGAGTTGCTTTTTTTTCTTTTACTGTAAATTGTTTTTTATCCATAATTTAAATCTCCTTTGTATATTTATTATACCATATTCTAAATAGAAATCAAGTACGCAGTTTATTCGTACATAGTATCAAACAACATACTATTGACTTTATACCTTGTATGTGATATACTATATTCAGAAATCAGACTTGGTACATATAATGGAGGAAACGCACTGTGAAAAAAATAATGACTTATGAAGAATATTTACGGGATGTAAAAAAGGGGATTGTAACCGATCTCGGAAACTGTCCTGTTACACCGCTGCTTCTTATGCTGCAGGGCAAATGGAAAACGCAGATTCTGTACGAACTTTGCATTCACGATACCGTGCGTTTCGGAACGCTGAAAAAGGAATTGCCTGGTATCACAAATACGATGCTGACAAACTCTTTGCGGGAATTAGAAGCAGACGGTTTTGTTCATAGGGAACAATTCAACGAAATTCCTCCCCATGTAGAATATTCCTTTACGGAACGGGGGCGGGATTTAATGCCGATATTTTATCAAATTATGGTATGGGGCTTTAAGCATGAAAACGACAAGTTATGATATAACGGATAAATCACACCGGAATGCTGTCCTGCAATATGCGGCTGTGCAGTATGGCACAACGCCGGAATACCCGTGGATGAAACTTCCGGGATATGCTGTCCTGCGTCATTCGGACAACCAAAAATGGTATGGAATCATTATGAATGTCCCAAGGGAAAAGCCCGGTCTTTCAGGCAGCGGTTATGTGGATATTCTGGATATAAAATGCGATCCGATTATGGGCGGTTCTCTGCTGTATGAAAAAGGGATTTTGCCTGCTTATCATATGCACAAGGGAAATTGGATTACCATATTGTTAGACGGTTCGGTAGAAAAAGACTTCGTGTTATCCCTTTTGGATATGAGCTTTCATATTACAGAAAAACGCCAATCTGTGGGTAAGCTTCAGCGTACCGAAAACAGAGAGTGGATCGTTCCGGCAAACCCGGAATATTACGATCTTGAAAAAGCGTTTTCCGAAAGCGATATTATCCTTTGGAAACAAAGCAACCATATCATAGTGGGCGATACAATCTACCTCTATGTAGCCGCACCGATTTCAGCCATCCTTTATAAATGCCAAGCCGTAGAGGTTGACATTCCCTATCAATACGATGATACAAAAGTACATATGAGCCGTGTTATGAAAATTAAGCTTTTACATACCTTTGGTCAGGAACAATTTAACTTTGAGACGCTGAAAGAGTACGGAATTTATGCTGTTCGGGGACCTCGCAGTGTGCCGGACAGTTTGCGGTATGCAATAAATGCTATTTGCAGTGGGGCGAAAGAAAAATGAGAAAGCAGTATCCAAATCCCCGGCCTTATAAGGGAAAAAGTATGATAGATTTTCCGAACACCTATGTCTTAGCCGATATTGAAACAACCGGATTATCCGCAGGCAGTTGTGCAATTATCGAGATTTCAGCAATACGGTATGCAAACGGAATAAAGGTAGATTCCTTTTCAACGCTGGTAAAGCCATCCCGGAAAATTGACCGATTTATTACCGGTCTGACAGGGATAACCGATTCAATGGTAGCAGACATTCCGGGCATAGCCGAATCCATTATGGCTTTTTATCGGTATGCGGGAGATGACATTCTTGTTGGCTATAATGTGAATTAAATCATAAGCAAACAAGCGTTGCGGAGCATTATGGAATTTCGGAGGACATCTGTAACAGCGGCGTTTCATTGGAATCATTCAAAAAAGGAATGAACAAATAAAGTGCGTACAATACCGCTTATGGAATCAATGCCTTAAATTAAGAATGAATGTGAGGTGAATTGTTTTGCACGACATTTGGAATCCGTGGCACGGCTGCCGTAAATACAGCGAGGGCTGTGAAAACTGCTATATGTTTTATCAGGATAAGGAACGGGAAAAAGACGGCAGCATTATTTATAAAGTCAAAACGAATTTTAATCTTCCCCTGAAAAAAGACAGGCAGGGAAATTTTAAGATAAAAAGCGGCGGGCATATCCGTATCTGTATGACCAGCGACTTTTTTCTGGAAGAAGCGGACAAGTGGCGGGAAGTGACAAAGCGTGCAGAACGAATTGAAAAATGTCTGCCACAGAATTGGGGCGACGGATGGGATAATGTTTCTCTGAATGTGACCGCTGAAAATCAAAAACGGGCAGACGAAAGGATTCCTGTTTTATTAAACATTCCAGCCAAACATAAGGGCGTTATGGTTGCTCCTTTTATCGGAAAGGTGGATTTAGATTGCTACCTTGCAGATGGTCAGATTGAATCCGTTTTAGCGGACGGAGAGAATTATGAGGGAACAAGAGCATTGCATTACGAATGGGTAAAGCTGTTGTACGGGCAATGTAAAAAATATGACATTCCCTAAAAAAAAATTATGCCCAAAATGGAGAAAGCCAATTTTCTCCCATAATGCTATAATCTGTCAACCAAATACTTTTTGATTTTTCCTCAAGGGGGTTCAGATTTTCAGAAGCAGGGGGGTTCAAATTTATATAGGGAGGGTTCATGTACCTCTCCGTTTTCCCGCAACTACAAATTCACAAATAAAAAAAGAAGGCATCTGGCGATATCTAATATCACCAAATGCCTTTATTTCAGTGGTTTTTTAGCTATTCTGTCCTTGCCCTTTGTATCAAATTTGCAATTTACATTTCTGCGAACACTTTATAAAGCTCCCAATCGGGATTACGCTCTATATAGTGTCTGAAATAACGCTGCTGGCTTTCAAATGAATTTGCCTGGTCTTCGTTGTCCGTAGATACACGGCAGTATGCGGCAACCTTTCTCTTTGTGTGCTGTATCTTCCTTTCTTGATTTAGTGTTTCGTATTTATCTATTGACATAAGAATATCTCCTTTCCCGGCAATCCCTTACCGTATTTTCAGTATAGTTAATTGAAAGCGGTTATGCCTGACGTTGCTTTTTTCTAATTTAGACGATATTGTTTTTCAAGCTCAAGCAAACAGCGTTCCCGCTGTGATGTGGTCAACAGATTCCGTTTTTCTAATGATAAAAGGATTGACCTTTGAAAATTCATAAGAAATGCTGCGTGTTCCTGCTCATCCAATTCTGGAACAGGCTCGCCAACATACCTAAATTCTCTATGCTTCAACAGGCAACACCTCCCTCATTCCCAGTGTATGAGCGAATGATTGTACCATATAACGAGGGGGCTAATCCTTTTTTGAACGCTGTCATCATGCAGCGGACAACTTTCTGATAATAATAATGAAATTTTAAATAAAAGTTAATAGAATTATAGGCAGGAGTATGATAAAATCACATATAATTTTAATAAATCTGGAGGAGCAAAAATGTTTAGAATATTATCTGCCGCCATAGAGTGTCTTTCATCGGCAATTTTTATTATCCCTGCTATAATTATTTTACAGTATGCTATATTCGGACAACATAACTTTAAAAAGTTTGTTGCTGTGCTGGTTTTTGCATTTTATCTGATGGCAGTTTTTGTAGTAACAGGTATTCCTACAGCTTATACTTTAAGAGCAGATCTGGGCTTTAATGTAATACCATTTATAGATATTGTAAATAATCCAGCCGGATATATTATAAACACTATACTTAATATTATTTTATTTATGCCAATGGGATTTATGCTGCCTGTTATATGGAAAGAATACCATCCAGTAAAGAAAACTGTACTTATGGGTCTGGCAGTATCAGTTATAATTGAAGTAGTGCAGATATTTTCGTTCAGGCTTACAGATATTGATGATTTAATTACTAACACAACAGGAACACTGGCAGGATATTATATTGGAAAAATATTATCATTCAGACTTCCCTGGGATATATCTTGTGATGGCAGAAATGTATCTGAAAAATATGAACCTGTTATTATTTTGATAGTTATTTTTCTTATAGGGTTCTTTCTTAAACCACTTGTATCAAATGCAGTATGGGATATTGTTTTATCAAGCCAGTTATGGTAAAATATTAATTGGCTAAAGGCATTTAACCAAAATGATTCTTAATACCTTATTTGGATGTAGATGACGAACAGGGGTGATAGTATTATTAAAATATACCGGACAAAAAACTATGATGAAATGAGCAGGACTGCTGCTAATTTAATTTCTGCACAGATTATTTTAAAGCCAGACTGTGTGCTGGGACTTGCAACTGCTTATCTTATAATAACTATTATTTTTGTTTGTTATTTTTTATACTTAATAATAAAATAATATATATAATTAAAAACTGTATTTAAAATTTTATATGGAGGTTAATATGTATCAGGGTTTTACAGGAAGCTTAGGGGCGCTGCCTCTGGCAAAACATGGAAAAAGCAGGGCAATTAATAATGAAAACCCTTATGGTGAAAAGGGAAAAGGTGGTATGGCAGCAAGCAAGCTTGGACCTTCCAGAAAAGGCTCTCCATGTATTGAGGAGTTAAAAGCGGGGAGTGTTGTTACACTGGCGGAAATAGAAGGCTCTGGCACTATACAGCATATATGGATGACTGTAACAGACAGGACTGTAAAAGATAATTACGTTTTGCGTGATTTAGTACTCAGGATGTACTGGGATGATGAGGACACTCCATCTGTAGAAAGCCCTTTAGGCGATTTTTTCTGTTGTGGTTTTGGAAGGGGCTGTCTAGTCAATTCATTGCCAGTTGTGGTAAATCCAACACGTGGCATGAACTGTTATTTTCCTATGCCGTTTAAGAAGAAAGCCAGAATTACGCTGGAAAACCAGCATGAATGTGACGTTCCTGGATTTTTCTATCAGATAGACTATCTGTTATCAGACGGGCTGCCAGCAGATATTGCGTATTTTCATGCACAGTGGAAACGTGAGTGCGTGACACAGAAGCAGAAAGACTATACAATTCTGGATATGGCCAAAGGAAAAGGACACTATGTGGGAACATATATGGCTCTGACAGCGCTGGAGCGCTACTGGTGGGGAGAGGGAGAGATTAAGTTTTATCTGGATGGTGATGATAAGTACCCAACTATATGTGGTACAGGAACAGAAGACTATTTTGGTGGTGCATGGAGTTTTGCCACACAAAAAGATGGCAAAACTATAGAAAACACATATTCCACACCATTTATGGGCTATCCGTATTATTCAAAGAATGATACAGGAACACATAGCTTGTACCACAATGATGATATATTGCCACAGAGAGGCTTTTACCGCTGGCATATAATGGATCCTGTGCTTTTTGACGAAGATATAAGGGTAACTATACAACAGATTGGTTCGTGCCACAAAGGAAACTTTGAACGGCAGGATGATATATCCTCTGTCGCATACTGGTACCAGGCAGAACCACATGTACCATTTGTGCCTCTTATGGCAAAAGAAGACAGATGGCCAAGGTAATATTGCATAAATGAGGACTATTTATTATGACAGAATTTAATTTATATAATACATTAACTAAAAAAATAGAATTATTTCATCCCAATGAAGATGGAAAAGCCAGGATGTACACATGTGGTCCTACGGTATACCATTTTGCGCATATAGGTAATCTGCGCAGCTATATTATGGAAGATGTACTTGAAAAGTATCTAAGATATATAGGATATGATGTGACAAGGGTAATGAATATAACTGATGTGGGGCATCTTACAAGTGATGCTGACAGTGGCGAAGATAAGATGCTTAAGGGCGCTAAGCGTGAACATAAAACAGTTATGGAGATTGCTGCTTTTTACAGGGATGCTTTTTTTGCTGACTGTGGCAAGTTAAATATTAAGACTCCTGATGTAATTGAGCCAGCTACAAACTGCATACCTGAGTTTATCCATATGATTGAGGAACTTTTAAAAAAGGGTTATGCGTATGTTGCAGGCGGAAATGTATATTTTGACACTTCAAAGCTAAAAGAATACTATGTGCTGTCTAACCAGAATGAAGAAGAACTACAGGTTGGTGTGCGTGATGATGTTGAAGAAGATGTTAATAAAAAGAATAAAACAGATTTTGTTCTCTGGTTTACAAAGTCAAAGTTTGACACACAGGAGCTGAAATGGGAAAGCCCCTGGGGCACAGGCTATCCAGGATGGCATATTGAGTGCTCCTGCATAAGTATAAAACACCTTGGAGAGTATCTTGATATCCACTGTGGTGGTGTAGATAATATTTTTCCACACCATACTAATGAAATAGCCCAGAGTGAAGCATATCTTGGACATAAATGGTGCAATTACTGGTTCCATGTGCAGCATCTTAATGATAAGTCCGGCAAGATGAGCAAGTCAAGTGGAGAATTTCTTACAGTTTCACTACTTGAAGATAAAGGATATAATCCACTTATCTACAGGATGTTCTGTCTGCAGTCACACTACCGCAAGCCGCTTCTGTTCAGCTTTGATGTTCTTGATAATGTAAAAACATCATATGAAAAATTAACTGGCAGGATTGCTGCTCTTGGCAATAGTGGCGAAATTATGAAAGACAGGGCTGCTGTATTTAGAAAACAGTTTAATGAGGCGATGGGCAGTGACCTGAATACTTCACAGGCGCTTACAGTTCTTTATGATGTACTGAAATCTGATATAAATGATGCAAGTAAAAGATATCTTATAGAAGATTTTGACAGGGTGCTTTCGCTGGGGCTGCTTAATAACAATGCTTCTGCTGGAAAAGTAATTGGCGGGGAACTTGCAGAAATGGTTGAAAAGCTTATAACTGAAAGGAATGTAGCACGTAAAAATAAGGATTTTGCAAGGGCAGATGCTATAAGGACAGAACTTTCAAAAAAAGGGATAGAGATTAAAGATACACGTGAAGGTACAATCTGGAGAATTGTTTGATTTTACTGGAAGGCAGCTTTATAAAGCTGCCTTTTTCTTGTGTGCCGGGCATGGC
>DKXQ01000044.1 GCA_002493085.1 Lachnoclostridium sp. UBA7122 | reverse complement strand
TAAATTCTCTGGCAGGTTTCAAAAATTTTTCACTGGTCTTCCTTTTAGAAATTTGATTTTTTCACCAAAGTGGTATACTATATCTTGTAATAAAATTATTTTAATTATATAGGAGGATTATTATTATGGGTGATGAAACATGTAACCATGATTGTTCAAACTGCAGTGCATCATGCGAAAGCAGGGAACCACAGAGTTTATTAGAAAAGCCACACAAAGACAGCAGCATTAAAAAAGTTATAGGTGTTATAAGCGGTAAAGGCGGTGTAGGAAAATCTATGGTTTCTTCCATGCTTGCAGCCAGTTTCCAAAAAAAAGGTTATAATGCAGCTATCCTTGATGCTGATATTACAGGGCCATCTATTCCAAAAGTATTGGGAATAACTGGACGTGCAATGGGTGACGAAAACGGAATTTATCCTGTTATAAGCAAAACAGGAATACAGACAATGTCTGTCAACCTTCTGCTTGAAAATACTACTGACCCTGTAATATGGCGTGGTCCAGTTATCGCAGGAACTGTAAAACAGTTCTGGCAGGATGTAATATGGAAAGATGTTGACTATATGTTTGTAGATATGCCACCAGGAACAGGTGATGTCGCACTTACAGTATTCCAGTCTATACCTGTAGATGGAATTGTTATTGTAACTTCACCACAGGAACTTGTATCCATGATAGTATCAAAAGCAGTGAAAATGGCAAAGATGATGGATATACCAGTTACAGGCATAATTGAAAATATGAGTTATGTACAATGTCCGCACTGCGGTGAACACATTGAAATCTTTGGCAAAAGCCATTTAGATGAAGTTGCTGCAGAATATGGCCTGCCTGTACTTGGAAGAATCCCTGTTACACCAGAAATCGCTGCTGCAAGTGATGCTGGAAGTGTAGAAAGCCTTGAAGCCGGATGGTTTAATGATGCAATTACTGCAATAGAAAATATATAATATACCTTAATTTC
The DNA here is from genome assembly GCA_002493085.1 of Lachnoclostridium sp. UBA7122. Lineage (GTDB taxonomy): Bacteria > Bacillota > Clostridia > Lachnospirales > Lachnospiraceae > Butyribacter. The sequence continues at coordinate 7,874 of DKXQ01000044.1, read as the reverse complement.
ACAATTTTTGTGTTATATATAAACTTTTGTTAATATCCTGGCAATTTCAAATTAGTTTTATAGACTGTTAAGTAATACAGATATCTTTTAAAACTAATTTTGAAATTTGCCAGATAATTTACTATTTATGCAATTCCTGCCTGACAGCCATCTCTGCTGCCTTTATGGCATCTTCCTGCCTGTCTGCTACTACAAGAAATGCATTGGGATGGCAGAACCGCAGTGTAGGTATTCCTGTAAGTTTTACAAGTTCCTCTGGCTGTTTGCCGCACCATTCCGCAGGAAAAGGGCATACCAGTGTCTTATCGTCCATACTTACAGATACTCCCTGTGCGCCATATCCGCCCCTTGAAGACGGATAAACCACAAATTTATAAGAACTTCCTGTAACCCTGCCTTTCCATGGGACAAACTGGGGAAGTACAAGCACGCTGCCATCACATTCATCCATTGCCTTATCAACAATCTTTCCTGCTCTGGATATGCCTGCTACAGACTTAAAATGGTTGTCAAGTATCTGTTTTGCAAAATCCACAGCTTTCCAGAAACATTCATCATATGATAAACCTGAATCCCAGCCTGGATTAAATTCATCTATAATATCAGCAAGCAGGTTATCTTTACCTGTATTATCAGATTCATCTAGGGGCTGTACAAACTTTGCATCAAATCTTGCTGCTTCTTCTTTGCCGGCATATCCTTCACCAAATTCACGCCATATAAGGCCAAATGCAGCATATGGACAGCCATTGTTACGGTATTCCTTGTCTTCCTGGTGATGGTCAAACTTTCCTCTTCCAATATCATAGACAATGCCGTCAAAATCTTCTGGGACTTCAAATCCCCTTTGAATCTCAATCCCTGGATTGAGCAATTTTAAAAAAGCTGTTGCAAATACATCATCTGAATGAAATTTGCTTCCATGTGTAAACCCACGTAAAGGTATATCCATTTTTCCTTACCTTTCTGCCTGTTACATAGACTCAAGATTCTGTCTTACTGTTTTAATAAAGTCTTCACTATTTAAAATAACTACGTCATCAAGGGTTGTCATAAGTGATAAATCCTTTGTCATTTTTCCTGACTCAATCGTTTCTAATGTAGCTCTTTCAAGCTTATCTGCAAATTCCATAAGTTCTGGAAGTTTATCAAGTTCCCCGCGCTTGCGCAGTGCACCTGTCCATGCAAATATTGTAGCAACAGAATTTGTAGAAGTTTCTTCACCTTCAAGATATTTATAATAATGCCTCTGTACAGTTCCATGTGCAGCTTCATATTCATATATGCCATCTGGTGACACAAGAACTGATGTCATCATGGCAAGTGAGCCACATGCAGAAGAAACCATATCACTCATAACATCACCATCATAATTCTTACATGCCCATATTATTCCTCCTTTAGACTTCATAATACGTGCTACAGCATCATCAATAAGAGTATAAAAATATTCTATACCTGCATTTTCAAATTTATCTTTAAACTCACTGTCATATATTTCCTGGAAAATATCCTTAAAATTGTGGTCATAAACTTTTGAAATAGTATCCTTGGTAGCAAACCACAAATCCTGTTTTGTATCAAGGGCATAGTTAAAACATGACTTTGCAAAACTTCTAATGGATTTATCTGTATTATGTATGCCCTGTATTATGCCACTCCCTGTAAACTCATGTATAGTCTTACGTATTTCCTGTCCGTCTTCTCCAGTAAAGACAAGCTCTGCTTTGCCTGCACATGGCACTTTAATTTCTGTGTTCTTATATACATCACCGTATGCATGTCTTGCAAGAGTAATTGGTTTTTCCCAGTTTTTAACACAAGGCTCAATGCCCTTTACCTTAATAGGAGTGCGGAAAACAGTGCCATCAAGGGCCGCCCTTATAGTGCCGTTAGGTGATTTCCACATCTCTTTTAAATTATACTCGTCCATCCTCGCAGCGTTAGGAGTGATAGTAGCACACTTTACTGCGACACCGTATTTTTTAGTTGCTTCTGCTGAATCAAGTGTAACCCTGTCATCAGTTTCATTGCGGTATTTAAGCCCAAGGTCATAGTATTCAGTCTTTAAATCAATGAAAGGAAGAATAAGTTCATCCTTAATCATCTTCCAGAGAATACGTGTCATTTCATCCCCATCCATCTCAACAAGCGGGGTTAACATTTTAATTTTATCCATATTACATTCCTCCATTTCATTTAATATGCGTTCATATTGTATCACGAAATAAAAATAAAATAAAGCAGAATATTCCTGTTGACTTATTTTAATACGTATGATATAATTTATCACATATAGCATCTCTTTTATATTTTTGAATGGTCTGTGTCCAGATTTAACCTATATTTCCAAAGCCTGGCAAGGAGGTAACACTATGGAAAAAAAGTATATTTTTAAACAGGCCATATTCTTATTATTATTGGCAATATTTACCGGGTTTATCCCAGCACATAATGCCTCTGCTAAAATTACACCTATAATCTTTCTTTCTGAATACCAGAAAGAGATGAAGATAGGTGATGAAGATTACCTGTCCGCATATTCGTCTGATGGCAGGATACCAAAGTTCAGCAGCTCTGACAGGAAAATTGCTGTTGTTGATATGTATGGCAAAATTACAGCAAAAAAAGCCGGCAAGTGTACTATCACAGTAAAATCATTCACTACAGAAGCATATTGCAGCCTCAAAGTGCTTAAAACCCAGATTACACTTGATAAAAAAACCGTCTCTATTGAGCATGGAGAAACTGTCAGATTAACCGCTGGAATTTCAGACAATTCTATTCCAATATTTAAAAGTAATAAAAAAAGTGTTGCTACAGTTGATGAAACAGGCAATATAACAGGCTGTAAACCTGGAAGTGCAGTAATTACAGTAAAAGCTGGCAGTACATCAGCAAACTGTACTGTTACAGTAAAAAAACCTGTTATTAAGCTGGACAGACTCTATAAAAGACTTTACAGATGCCAGAGTTTTAAATTAAACGCAAGCGTTTCTTCAGGTATTGCGCCTGTCTGGACTTCAAACAAAAAAAGTGTTGCCATAGTTGATGAAACAGGCAAAGTTACAGCAGTAAAACATGGAACAGCACTAATTACAGCTAAAGTTGATGGCATAAGCAAAACATGTGAAGTTGTTGTTGAAAAGCCTGTAATAAACTTTGACAAAACTTCCATAACACTTAAAGCTGGGGATATGGCAAATATTGGAATGACCATCTCTTCTGGCAATGCACCTGTCTGGACTTCAAGTAAAGAAGACATTGTAGCCGTAGACCAGCTTGGCAATATATATGCCTTTGACACAGGCACTTCTATAATAACTGCCAGCGAAGATGGTGCAAAAGCTAAATGCAAAGTTTATGTAACAGCAGATTAAAAAACACAGAACCTATATGAAAGAGATGTTATTTTTATAAAATTTCCAAAGCTTCTTTTTATCCTTTTTGCCGCTTTCATTATAAAACATTTTATCCAGTATAATAAGTTTAGATGGCATTTCATAACTGGCAAGGGATTGTCTTAAACCACACAATATATCATTTGTATTCCTGGTATTTTTCAAAGTGCTGGCAAATGCTATAAGCTTTTCTTTTTCATTTTCTTCTGCAAATATTACTGCTGCTTCATGGATTTCTTCAAATTTTTCAAGTTCATTTTCAATATGTGTTAATGAAACTTTGCGGCCACGTATAATAACTATATCATCACTTCTTCCATCAAAATACAGCCGTCCATCTTCATCCATATGTCCATTATCTGGCAGGGCATAAGGACATTTTATGCCTTCTGCATGAAAATTGCTGCTGGCATATATCCTGCCATTGCGTATAAATACTTCTACACCTGGAAATGGTTTTCCTATAAGATTTTTATCAGAAATCATATCTTTATCTTTAACATATGTAATATAACTAAGTTCACTTGCACCATAATAGAGTATTATATCTGCATTAGGAAATATCTTTTTAAGCTTCTTTGCATCTTCACGTCCAAGGCTCTGTGAACCAGACAGTACAGATTTTATATTATTGCAGGGAGTTTTTATAATATCTGTAAGAAGCTTAAGTTTAGATGGAATAAGATATATTGTATCCACATTTTCTTTCTCTATAACATAAGCCCATCTTTTTGGGTTAAATTTATTTTCTGCAATAATTGTCCCTCCAGCATAAAATTGTGCCATATAAAGATTCATATTGCCAGTAAATGCAAGGCTGCCCTGCGCAAATAAAATACTGTCTTTATTTATTCCAAATATTCTGTTCTGGACTGGAAAAAAGTCTGCCCAGCTTTGGTATGTCCTGTATAAAATCTTTGGAACGCCTGTTGTCCCTGAAGTCATAACTGCCATACAGATGTGTTCTGGCACATCTGTAATTTCTGGAAACAGTTTTACATCATATGGTGCAATCACAGGAATTATTCCCGCTGCATTACAAGCTAGAAAAAGCACAAGCTGGTTTAATATACACTTTTCCTGTATTATGTATACTGCTTGTTTTCCACTGCTGTTAAATTTTAATTTATGCTTAAAGCTTTTATCAGGTTCTGACAGGTATTTTCTGATTTCCTCCGCTCTCTTTGCTGCCATATCTTTAAGCTTTCCATATGTATAAACAGTACCATCCTCTATAAGTGCTGTTTTTTCAGGATTAACAGACTTCACCAGTTCAAAATAATTACATGGATTACTGTATGAAAAACCTGATGTATTATCCATTATATTACATCTCCATTCATATTTTTTTAATAAGAACAGCAGTACCAATGCCACCCGCTGCTGCTATGCTGCAGATGGCATACCTGCCATCTGTCCCAGGCGTACTGTTTTCTGTACTGGCAGCATTTTCAAGTGCTTTAAGGGCGTGAAGTGTTATAATTCCGCCAGAAGCGCCATAAGGGTGTCCATATGCAAGCGCTCCTCCAAAGACGTTATATCTGTCTGTAATATCAGGATATTTTCTTGCAAATAGTTCATCTATAACAGCAAAGGCTTCATTACATTCATAAACTGATATATCATGGTAATCCAGATGGTACTTTCTAAGCAGTTTACTAATAACTTCTATCGCTGAACGCGGGCTTTCATCTGGCTTAACACCTGTCTGCGCTGTTCCTGCAATTTCCGCCAGTGGCTTTATGCCATGCTTTTGCAAATATCTGCCAGAACACATAATAATAAATGCAGCCCCGTCATTCGTTAAACATGCATTGGCAGCCGTAATTACACTTCCAGCATTTAACACATATGGCAGCCTGTCTAAGAGCTTCTGGCTCATACGGTCACGTATTCCCTCGTCTTCATCACATCCATCTGCAATTTTTACAATTATATCCTCTAAAATGCCTTTTTCCCTTGCTTCCTTTGCAAGCCTGTGGCTCTGTAAAACCCACTTGTCAAGCATGTGTCTTGTAATTCCCTCTGAAATGGCTGTCTTTTCAGCACCTTCAAGCATTGCTGCCTGGCTGTGGTATCCAGGTGCAAATTTGGCAGTTTTATACCATGAAGTTTCCCCGCCATATAATTCAAAACAAGGATGGTTTTTATTATAACCACGCCTTGGCGCTGTTGAACTGCTTTCAAACCCTCCTGCAATAATACAGTCTGACTGGCCGCTCTGTATTTTGGCAGCAGCCGTTACAATACTTTCAAGCCCTGAGCCACACTGCAAATCTATAGTAAAAGCTGGCATACTGTCTGGCAGGCCTGCTTCAAGAGCCATAAGCCTTGTAATATTGCCACCAGCACCTGCCGCATTGCCTGCAATAACCATATCCACATCCCATCCATTATGCCGTTTTAAAATACTTTTAATAACTCTTGCACCAAGTATCTCTGCTGGAATATTGCGGTACATGCTGTTTTCAATTCCAATATAACTTCTAGCTCCTCCTGTTATATATGCCCTTTCCATACATTGCCTTTCTCTTGCTAAGAATTAATTCAAATCTACTATTATCTGTTTTAAATAAATCTATACTTTCATCCGCAAATGCAGGAGTCTTAAAATACATAATGCAGTTAATCTGCCCAGTATTTACACAACTTTCATGCATTTTTTCTAAAGACAGTTTATTAATGATATCCCTAAAGATTAAAAATCCTGGCACTACAGGCGTGTTAGTCTGGTGAATATAATTACTGTCTCCTGAATCTTTTATAAATTGTTTTATATCTTTATTTGTATATTTTAATGTAAATAAATAATCTCCTTTAATACTGATACTGGCAGCAGTATTTTCTGCCAGACTGTCCCTGCAGGGTCTGGCAATATGCATAATAAGCATATATTCTATGCCATTATGCACAGCCTTTGATGCAATAGCAGAATAATTGCTGCGCTGTCTAAGAGTTTCTGTCTTTTCTGTTTGTACAACTGCTGTGCAGTTATTTAGCTGTGCTGTCTTAAATTCTGCTTTTGCTATCATCCAGCCATTAAAACCTTTTATCTTTGAAAGGTTTTTAACCAGTTTCATATAAACTTCTATTATTACATTCATCATATAACCACCAGTTTACAACTTTTTCCGCATTTGTCAACCTTTTAAAAATTTTAGTTGACAATTTGGAAATACTTATATATAATATTGTTGTATTTAAAGCAAAGTAATATCAGGGACAGCCTATGCTATGGATTATCAACAAAATCCTGCCTTGAGGAACGGAGACAGAAATGAAAAAAGTTAAAACTAACAGCCAGTTATCTACCCGTAATCTTGTAATTATGGCAATGTTTACAGCAGTATTATGCGTTTCAGCATATATAAGCATAACTTTACCCAATGGGTCACATATAACTGTACTAAACTTCATAGTTACAATTATTGTGCTTTCATTTCCAGCCAGGCAGGCACTTGCCATAATTTTAACATGGCTGCTCCTTGGTATTACCGGAGTTCCTGTACTTGTCGGAGGCAATGCTGGAATTGGTTACATATTAGGGCCATATGGAGGATACAGTATTTCCTTTGTTCTTATTGCAATACTTGTACCAATGTTGTGCTGCAAAAAATACAATTTGCTGTATTTTACCGCAGTTGCAGTCTTATCTGTTATAGTTGTCAATCTTACAGGAACATTCTGGATTATGGCAGTTTCTAAAGTATCATTTAAAGCAGCATTAATTGCAGGATTTATTCCATTTATTGCACTTGACACTGTAAAAGCAGTTATAGCTGCCCAGCTTGTACCTAAAATACATAAAATTATAAATGAGGCAGCCTGATAAGAATTGAAAGTCCCAAAGTGCACAAATTACTGGCATGGCAATTTTAAACACGCCCTAATGCAGATTTGTGCACATGCCACCAGGCTGTATTCCCATTGATACATCAAATATAGTTTCTTCCACAACCCTTACACATTCATCAGTATTTTTTTTAATTTCACTTCCCCAGAAACGCAGCACTGTCCATCCCATAAACATAAGCTGCTTATTAATTTCTTTATCCCTTTCCATATTTTTGGTTATTTTCTTAATCCAGTATTCACCCTTTTCACCCTTCTCAAGCCTTGCTTTGAGTTTATCCCAGTCCTTTCCATGAAAAAACTCACCATCACAGAATATTGCAATTTTATATTTTGTAAGAACTATATCCGGGGAACCCGGCAAAGCCCTGTAATTCTTTCTATAGTGATAGCCTTTTTCCCATAATGCTTTACGTAATATTACCTCTATAGATGTATCTTTTCCTTTTATATGCTTCATGTTTTTTCTGCGCTGTTCTTTTGTAAGAACATCCATTTAAACCATCTCTTTCAAATAGTAATCTTTAGTTATTCTGATGTCTGTTTCTTTAGGCATTATATTACAATCTCTTTTAATTTGCAAGCTAATACACCACAGCGATAGTGTAACTTTACCTGGGT
>DKXQ01000015.1 GCA_002493085.1 Lachnoclostridium sp. UBA7122 | reverse complement strand
AAATAATTCCCCAGGTAAAGTTACGCTATCCTTTGTCTTAACAGGCATCCCTTATATTTTTTATGCACTCTGTCACAAGCTTTTTAAATAGTGGTGCAACCCTGTCTGCCGTTTCCTGTACTTCTTTATGTGTAAGCGGATTTGCCGTAATGCCCGATGCCATATTAGAAATGCATGATATGCCACACACCTTCATGCCCATATGGTTTGCTGCAACTGCTTCACATGCTGTGCTCATGCCTACTGCATCTGCGCCAAGTGTACGGCACATACGTATCTCTGCAGGTGTTTCGTAATTAGGTCCTGTAAGCTGTATATACACCCCCTCCTGCAATGGGATATCCAGAAGTGCAGCAGTGCGCTTTATAACTGTTCTTAAATCCCTGTCATAAATATTTCCCATATCAGGAAAACGCACACCAAGTTCATCTATATTTTCCCCAATAAGCGGGGATGGTACAAAATTTGCAATCTGGTCTTTTACCAGCATAAAATCACCAGCATGGAAATCTGTGTTAATGCCTCCTGCCGCATTAGTTAAAAAAAGCACTTTTGCCCCCATAAGCTTCATAAGCCTTATAGGAAGCACTACATCACTTATATCATATCCCTCATAATAGTGCACCCTGCCCTTCATGCACACAACAGGCACCCCATCCACATAGCCAAAGATATAGCTGCCCTGGTGCCCCTGGACTGTTGATACTGGAAACCCTTCAATATCGTGGTAATCAAGCTCTGTGACAACTTCTATCCCATCTGCATAATCACCAAGTCCTGAACCAAGCACCAGTGCAATCTCTGGTTTAAAACTAACCTTTTCTTTAAAACACTCATAACACTTTAAAAGCTTATCATATACTTTGCCCATATATTATCACTCTCCTGTCCGTTTAGAAATACACAATCATATAAAAATATTTAAAAAGCGGGGATTTTGCCCCGCCTGGAATAGGTCCTGCTGCTTTTTACTCTTCAATCTGGTTTAGCTTTATCCGGACTATCTTTCCTACGCGCATTGCGTCCGCATAAGCCAGAAGCCTGTCCATATGGTTGCCATTCCTCTCAAGAAAGTTACTGATTATAAGTTCAAGCATCTCACCGCCTATATCTTCACGGAAACGTATACAGTCACATACGCTTCTTTCAATGCCATATACCCTTATACGGCCATATGGTGTTTCTACAACATCCATATCCTGTTCAAACGCCAGATTTGAATAATAGTGCCTGCATACAGGAAAGTTAAGCTGCATACGTGAACGGTCTGTCTTTAATGTTGCAACTGACAGTACTTCAGGCTCTTTGTCTATCAGCCCATGGTAATAACACGCACTGTCAGCACAGATAACTGACCTTGGGTTGACCATACATGCTTCTATCAGTTTATAGTTTTCCGGTTTGCCGTTTTCTGTATCAATAAGCCAGTAAAAACCGTGCGACACATGCTCAACTATCCCTTTTTTCACAAGTTCTTTAATCTGTACTGTAGTAATTTTTGCTTCTTTCAGCTCTGCGGCACTCCTGTATCCTTTTCCACCTTCAAACAAGGTAATGACCTTCTGGTACGTGCTAAGTAACATAATAAATTCCTCCTTTATCTCTCCCTAAATCCCACAGCCAAAAACGCATAAAGCATATTTCCGATGGCTAGTGGGGTAAAACATTTCTGTTGGATTTATTATATCACTTGTAAAAGAATTTGTAAACTTAAAATTTTCATCCTGCAAGACTGTTTCCAATCTTTCCTGTGTAGAGCTGGTAGTACTTGCCCTGTTTTTCTATAAGTTCATCATGTGTACCTCTTTCAATTATATGTCCCTGTTCAAGAACCATTATACAGTCACTGTTACGTACAGTTGAAAGACGATGGGCGATTACAAATGTAGTCCTTCCACTCATCAGTCTGTCCATGCCTTTCTGTACAAGTTTTTCTGTCCTTGTATCAATGGAACTTGTCGCTTCATCAAGGATAAGCGCTGGCGGGTCTGCAACTGCTGCCCTTGCAATGGCAAGAAGCTGTCTCTGTCCCTGGCTTAAATTAGCCCCGTCGCCTGTAAGCATTGTATCATAACCTTTAGGAAGCCTTTTTATAAAACTGTGTGCATTGGCAAGTTTTGCTGCACTGATAACTTCTTCATCTGTTGCATCAAGCTTTCCATATCTGATATTTTCTTTGACTGTGCCAGTAAAAAGATGTGTGTCCTGCAGCACTATGCCCAGTGAATGGCGCAGGTCCTTTTTCTTAATTTTATTAATATTTATGCCATCATAGCGTATTTTGCCGTCCTGTATATCATAAAAACGGTTTATAAGGTTAGTAATAGTTGTTTTTCCGGCACCCGTTGCACCAACAAATGCAATTTTCTGTCCTGGCTTTGCATATATCTCAATATCATGCAGTATTATCTTGTCATCATTATATCCAAAATCAACATGGTCAAATACAACATCACCCTGCATCTTTGCATAAGTTGTTGTATTGCTGTCTTTGTGGTAGTGTTTCCATGCCCACATGCCAGTGCGTACATCTGACTCAGTAATTACACCATTGCTGTCTTCTTTTGCATCTACAAGCTCGACATAGCCTTCATCAGTTTCTGGCTCTTCGTCAATAAGCTTAAATACCCTTTCAGCGCCTGCAAGCGCCATTACAACTGCATTAAGCTGCTGGCTCATCTGGTTTACCGGCATGCTGAACGACTTATTAAATGTAAGAAAACTTACAAGTGAACCAAGTGTAAAACCGTTTATATTTCCGAGTGCCAGAAAACCGCCAGTAATTGCACATATTACATAACTTATATTGCCAAGCTGCGCATTGACCGGCATAAGTATATTGGCAAATTTATTGGCATTGTCAGCACTTTCAAAAAGCTGGTCATTAAGCTTATTAAAACCTTCCTTGCTTTCTTCTTCATGGCAGAATACTTTAACAACCTTCTGCCCTTCCATCATCTCTTCAATATAGCCGTTTACTTTTCCTATATCCTTCTGCTGTGCAAGGAAATAAGAACCACTAAGCCCCGCAAGCTTACCTGTTGCAAATAAAGTAACAGCAACCATGATAAGTGTAATAATTGTAAGTGGTACACTCAGTATAACCATATATATAAATACACTGATAATTGTCACCATGCTTGAAATAAACTGTGGTATGCTCTGGCTTATCATCTGTCTTAGTGTATCAATATCATTGGTATATATAGACATAATATCACCATGTGCATGTGTATCAAAATACTTAACAGGAAGTGATTCCATCTTATTAAACATCTCTATGCGCAAATTCCTTAACATGCCCTGTGTTACATAAATCATAAGCATATTATATAAGAATGTTCCAATGATGCCAATGGCATAAAATGCGGCAACACGCATAATTGCAGCCGCCAGTCCTGAAAAATCAGGGTTATCCGCCTTTGCAAGCGGTATAATATAATCGTCTATAAGAGTTCTGGTAAACATCGTACCCTGTGCATTGGCAAGTGCACTTACTATAATGCCGGCAAATACAATAATACAGTGCAGCCCGTAAAATTTAAAAATATATTTCATCAGACGTGCAAAAAGCTTACCTGGATTTTTAATTTTGGGCTTAGGTCCTCTTGCACGTGCTCCCATACCTTGTTTTCCTGCCATATTTTACCTCCATTTCCCTGGCCTGTGGATGTTGTCATGCCTTTTCATCAAAATCGCCACTTCCGCTCATCTGTGATTCATAAACATCACGGTAAATTTCATTGCTTTCAAGAAGTTCATCATGTGTCCCGAAGCCGTCAACAGCACCATCTTCCATAACAATTATTCTGTCGCAGTCTTTAATGCTTGATATACGCTGTGCAATTATAATCTTAGTAGTGCCTGGTATTTCCTCTGCAAATGCTTTACGGATTTTGCTGTCTGTTGCAGTATCCACAGCGCTTGTAGAATCATCCAGTATAAGAACTTTCGGCTTCTTTATAAGAGCCCTTGCTATACAGAGACGCTGCTTCTGCCCTCCTGAAACATTGCTGCCGCCCTGCTCAATATATGTATTGTAGCCATTTGGCATTTTTTCAATAAATTCATCAGCACATGCCAGTTTACATGCATGTATACATTCCTCATCTGTTGCCTCTGCATCACCCCATCTTAAGTTCTCTAAAATAGTCCCACTGAAAAGTACATTCTTCTGCAGCACAACTGCAACTTCATTTCTTAAAGTTTCTATATCATACTTCCTTACGTCATTGCCTCCTACCATAACGCTTCCTTCTGAGACATCATAAAGCCTGCTTATAAGATTTACAAGGCTTGACTTAGCGCTGCCAGTGCCTCCGATTATGCCTATCATCTCACCTGTTTTTATATCAAGGCCAATATTTTTAAGCACAGGTGTCTCGGCATCACTCTTATAACTGAAACTTACATGTTCAAACCTGATGCTTCCATCAGGAACAGCCATTAAAGGATTTTCCGGATTTGTTATATCAGCTTTTTCATTAAGTACTTCTGCAATACGCTCAGCACTTGCGATACTCATTGTAATCATTACAAATATCATTGAAAGCATCATAAGGCTCATAAGTATATTCATACAATATGTCAAAAGCTGTGAAAGTTCGCCGGTTGTCATAGAGCCGCTTACAATCATCTTAGCTCCCAGCCAGCTTATTAAAAGTATACATGAATAAACTGCAAGCTGCATAACAGGCGCATTAAATGCAATAACCCTTTCAGCCCTTAAAAACATATTATAAATATTGGCACATGCTGCTGTAAACTTGCTTTTTTCAAAGTCTTCCCTTGAGTATGCTTTTACAACCCTGATTGCGGATACATTTTCCTGTACGCTTTCATTAAGTGCATCATATTTTTTAAATACCTGGTTAAAATATTTCATCGCAAACCTGACAATAGTAAAAAGTATAATTCCAAGAATAATTACTGCACCCAGGTATACAAATGCAACCTGTGCATTTACATAAAATGACATTGCCATTGCACAAACCAGGGACGCTGGTGCACGCATACACATACGCAGTATCATCTGGTATGCATTCTGGATATTAGTCACATCAGTAGTAAGCCTTGTAACAAGCCCGGATGTACTAAATTTGTCAATGTTTGAAAAGCTGAATGTCTGTATGTTCTCAAACATTGCCTTTCTTAAATTCCTGGCAAAACCTGTAGAAGCCCTTGCCCCATATTTCCCGCCCATAACGCCAGTCCATAAACTTATAAACGCAGTAAGAACCATCAGGGTCCCCATAAAAAAAATATGGTTCATATTCCCAGCTTCTACACCATTATCAATTATAGATGCCATCATCAGAGGAATAATTGTCTCCATGATAACTTCCAGAATCATAAATACAGGTGTAAGTATGGAATCCCTTTTAAATTCTTTAATATGCGCTCCTAAAGTTCTTAGCATATTACTTTCCTCCATTTCTGTTTCTGATTATAAATCTGGTAACATTATTACCAGATTCTGTATTATTCTAAAACAAATAAATATGTATTACAAGACAAAATTTTAAACCAGTTTTTGCTTCTTTTTCCATATTTTAATATGATTTATTTTAATTATATTCATAAAAACTGCCTTTTTGTAAATAATAATAACACGACAAATTGCCTGTTACTAATAGCAGTAACAGATAGTGCATTTGTCTTGATTATAAATCATGCTTTAAAGCATCAGGCATGTCTGGCGCTGTATACATGCCTGGTACAGATGAAAAACAACAGCGCAGAAAAGAGGAGAACAATGAAAAAAGATGCGAAAACAATGAAAGAAGTTGCTGAAAGATGTACACGCTACTGCTCATGTGAAAAAGGACACTGTGGCTGTGGTGCAACAAACTCAACAAAGGAGAGTCCTGTAACCTGCCAGACATGCAGCCATTATAACCATACTAATGTCTGTGACCTTAACTTGTATGAGGAGATTATGAAAAACCACAACCTTTAAAATCCAGATTAGTGTATTTTAGGAGCTGTTCCCTGGTACATGCTGTTATTGCAGTATGTACCAGGGTTTTTTTATCTTCCAATAAATACAACAACTGACCTTGGAGGAACAACTGTTTTTCTTTGCAGCTCCATTTCATTCTTACCAGGCTTTGCTGCATTGTTTTTGCTAGTCCTTGTTTTTTTCTTTTTTACTGGTATTTCATAAAATGTATCATCATAAGTAGTAATAGCTGTATACCATTTTTTACCAGCAGGAAGCGATGGTATATCAAACGTCTTCGATTCCCAGTACATATTAAAGATAATGTAAATTATATCATCAGTACCACCATTTCCATTATCTGCATAGCCACCATTTAATAAAAATCCAGCCATTCTGCTGTAATTAGAGTAGTCCGCCCTCCACGCCTGCGTTCCATGTATTGATAATGCAGGCAGTCCCAGGCCTTTAATATCATACATTGGCAGACAGCCAGGCTGGCGCAGTACAGGATGCTCTTTCCTGAATGATATAAGCTTCTTTACATAAGCAAGTATTTCAGTTTCACGTTTATTATGTCTCCAGTTAAGCCATGTGACATTGTCATCATGGCAGTATGCATTATTATTGCCAGACTGTGTATTGCCAAATTCGTCACCTGCCAGAATCATCGGTGTGCCCTGGCTTAAAAGCAGCATAATAAAAGCATTTCTTATCTGTCTCATGCGTTTGACAATAATTGTCTGCTTCCTTGACCTTCCCTCTGCACCGCAGTTCCAGCTATAATTGTAATCAGTACCATCTCTGTTCATCTCGCCATTTGATTCATTGTGTTTTATATCATATGACACGAGGTCCATCAATGTAAAGCCATTGACATGTGTAATAAAATTAATAATAGAATAATCAGATGAATTGCGCCTGAAGCGCTCTGCAAAGTTTCCTGTCATTCCCTCATCGCTCTTTAAGAACCTTCTGGCATCATTCATAAAACCCTCATTGTATTCCGCCAGAAGTTTTCCAGAACGCTTTGTGCCATAGATTTGTAAAAGTTCTTTATCCCAGTATGAAGCAAGCATCTTTACACCTGAAAGCACCGGGTCCGAAACAAGCGCCAGGGCAGGCATGACATCATTGTTGACACGGAAGCCGTCAATATGGTACTCAAGCACCCAGTTTCTTAAACAGTCAGTCATAAGACATAAATTAGTACCTGGAGAAAAGTATATATCCATAAGGACTTCTATCCCCTCTTTATGGAACGATTTGACAAAATTTTTAAATTCATTTACAACATTGCTTTTATCTGATGCGTATGCAGTTTTAGGGGCAAGGTAATATGTACCATCTGCCCCGTATCCCCAGTAATTTAATCTTGTATAGTTCTGGCTGCCATCCTCTGATGCCTCTTTTTCATGGTCTTCTGTAACAGGTCTGCCATTGTATATGCACACTTCTTCCTGCACTTCGTTAAATTCGTAACACGGCAGCAGCAGGACTGCATTAATGCCAAGTTCTTTCATATATGGTATCTTTTCAACAAGCCCTTTGTATGTTCCTTTGTTCTTTACACCTGAAGACGGATGTTTAGTATACCCCCTTACATGAAGCTGGTACAGTATAACCTCGTCAAACGGCCTTATAATCTGGCAGTCATCTTCCCAGTCAAACTCATCAAGGCATATACCGCTGCGTACCAGCTTTTTCTGGCTGCTGTCCAGGACTTTTCCCCAGATTTGTCTTCCATGTATTATATGTGCATATGGGTCAGCAAATTCCATGCCATCCGCTTCATACATATATTCAAAATCCTGGGACAATATCTGCATAAGGCTGCGTCCACTTGTATCAGTGCCATTTATGCCTGTAATGGTTATAAAATAAACTCCGCCTCTCTTATACTCATTAGTAAGAGATATAATACATGCCGGATGTTTTCTTCCTGTATAGTAAAACTTCAGCTTACAGTCCTTTCCATCCGGAAGGTACACAGAAAACTGTACTCCCGCAGCTACCCTTATTACGCCAAAAGACAATGTATCCCCTGGTTTTACATTAAAAAGACTATTTTTTTTCCCCATTTTATCTCCTTAGAATTTTTATGTCTGGCAATGCATACGCACAGCCTTTGCCTAATGTGCCAATATCCCACTTTAATTATATTACTACATTTTTTCAAATCATGCAAAGCAAAGTTGGACAAATTCACAAAAAAAGAAGATTATCTTGAAAAACGCTTGCAAAACCGCTGGTTTACTGTACAATAGAAAAGGTTAGGACAGCAATAAAAAAAGAAAGGAATTATGTAAAATGATACAGGCAAGCAATGTAACACTGCGCCTTGGCAAAAAGGCATTATTTGAAGATGTAAATATCAAATTTACAGAAGGTAACTGTTATGGGCTTATAGGCGCTAATGGTGCAGGCAAGTCCACATTCTTAAAAATCCTTACAGGTGAAATTGAACCAAGTAAGGGTGAAATTATAACTACACCAGGACAAAGACTTTCTTTTCTTAAGCAGGACCATTTCCAGTATGACGGATATAAGGTACTTGACACAGTTATTATGGGCAATGAACGCCTTTACGAAATAATGAAAGAAAAGGAAGAAATATATGCAAAAGAAGATTTCACTGAAGAAGATGGAATCAAAGCAAGTGAACTTGAAGCTGAATTTGCTGGCATGGATGGATGGGAAGCTGAGGCTGGCGCTGCTACACTGTTAAATGGCCTTGGCATAGCTACAGATATCCACGATAAGAAAATGAGTGAACTTCCTGCAGGTGATAAAGTAAAAGTACTGCTTGCACAAGCACTCTTTGGCAACCCGGACATACTGCTTCTTGACGAGCCGACTAACCACTTAGACCTTGAAGCTATACGCTGGCTTGAAGAGTTCCTGATTAACTTTGAGAATACAGTAATTGTTGTTTCACATGACCGCTATTTTTTAAATAAAGTGTGCACACATATTGCTGATATTGACTATGCCAAAATACAGCTTTACACTGGCAATTACGACTTCTGGTACGAATCCAGCCAGCTTATGATTAAACAGATGAAAGAAGCCAATAAAAAGAAAGAGGAAAAAATAAAAGAACTCCAGAGTTTTATACAGCGTTTCAGCGCCAATGCTTCTAAATCCAGGCAGGCTACTTCACGTAAACATGCCCTTGAAAAAATCCAGCTTGATGATATGAAACCTTCAAGCCGCAAATACCCATATATTGATTTCAGGCCTGACCGTGAAATTGGCAATGAAGTCCTTACTGTGGAACATATTTCTAAGACAATTGATGGTGTAAAGGTTCTTGATGATATTTCATTTATTGTTGGCAGGGAAGACAAAATTGCTTTTGTAGGAAGCAATACAATCGCTAACACTACACTATTTAAAATACTTGCTGGTGAAACAGAGCCAGATGAAGGCTCATATAAATGGGGAGTGACAACAAGCTTTTCGTACTTCCCGAAAGATAATACAGAACTATTTGAAGGCAGTGAAACTATAGTAGACTGGCTTATGCCTTTCTCTCCCGAAAAAGACCCAACATATGTACGCGGCTTCCTTGGGCGTATGCTTTTCCCTGGTGAAGATGGCATTAAAAAAGTAAATGTGCTTTCTGGCGGTGAACGTGTGCGTGTAATGCTTTCCAAGATGATGATACTTGGCTCAAATATACTTATAATAGATGAACCTACAGCACATCTTGATATGGAGTCTATAACCTCACTTAATAACGGGCTTATCAAATTCCCTGGTGTAGTTCTTTTTACTTCACAGGACCACCAGTTTATACAGACAATAGCTAACAGAATTATTGAAATTACACCTGGAGGGCTTATTGATAAGATAACAACTTATGACGAATATCTTGACAGTGACGAAATGGCACGTAAAAGACAGATATTATCAGTGCAGACAGAAGAGAATGATTAAATATTGCCAGTTATGGCAGCTTATCAGAGTATGGTATATGCAGAAACAAGGTTATCTGCATATACCATCTTATTCTGTCTTTGTATGCTTTTTCTTAAATATCTTTATCATTGTAAAGAATTTCTTTTACTATAAACCTTGGGCGTTCTTTTACTTCCATATATATCTTTCCTATATACTCCCCAATTATCCCAAGTGATAAAAGTATAAGCCCGCCTATTCCCCAAAGGGATATAACTATACTCGTCCATCCTGCAACTACCCTGCCAAGTGCCCACACAGCAAGAAAATATATAAGCATTATTATACTGGCTGAAAAAACTAACATTCCAAGTGTAGTAATCATCCTGATAGGTTTTACGCTGCATGATGTAATGCCATCTACTGCAAATGACAGCATTTTTTTTAAAGGATATTTAGATTCACCCGCAAAACGCTCATGGCGCTTATAGTAAACAACATCTGTTTCATATCCAATCATGGGGACTATCCCTCTTAAAAAAAGATTCACTTCCTTAAACTTTGCAAGCCCCTCCAGTGCCCTTTTGCTCATAAGCCTGTAATCAGCATGGTCTTCAATAGTATCAGCACCCATAAATTTCATAACTTTATAAAATGCACGTGCAGTACTTCTCTTAAATACAGTATCAGTATCTCTTGCAGAGCGGACACCATAGACAATATCTTTTCCTTCAAGAAATTTATCAATAAACTGTTCAATGGCATTGACATCATCCTGCAGGTCAGCATCAAGTGAAATTGCTGCATCAGCATAGTCTTTTGCTGTCATAAGCCCTGCAAGCAGTGCATTCTGGTGTCCTCTGTTATGCGCAAGGTTTATGCCCGTAAATATGCCATCCTGCTCATAAAGCTGTGATATTATATTCCATGTCATATCTTTAGAGCCGTCATTTACAAACGCAATCCGGCTCTTACTGCTTATCTTTCCTTTTTCCATAAGCCCATACATAATATCCTGAAGCTGTCCTGATGTCTCTGGAAGCACTTCCTGTTCATTATAACAAGGTATGACAAGCCATATGGTTTTAGCTTTCATAATTAATAAATAAAACCTCCATTATTGATAGCAGGTTACCGGAGTAAACCGCTGATAACCTGGTTTACAAGCTTTCCATCAGCTTTTCCCTTAATCTTTTGCATAAGTTCTTTCATAATCCTGCCTTTATCAGAAGCTGATGGAGCATCTATGCCAAGTTCTTTTAAAACAGAACCCGCCATTTGCCTGATTTCATCTTCATTCATCATCTTAGGTGCATATTCTTCAAGCACTTTTATAGTATAATTACATTCATCTATAATATCCTGCCTGTCCGCTGGTGTCATCTCCAGTGTTTCCCTTGACTGCCTGATAAGCTTTAAAACAACCTTGTTTTCTTCTTCCTCTGTAAGTTCTTCCCTTTTATCTATCCGTACATTTTTCAATGCTGTTAAAAGACTGGAAAGAACATTTTTGCGTTCTTTATCCTTAGCCTTCATAGCTGCCATCATTTCACTCCGTACAAAATCAATTTTATTCATATTAAACCTCATTTCCATACTGTTTTCTGTGTATTTTATTATTTTATAGCAAAACTATTATAACATATAATCTGGAAATGTTTAATTAATTTTTTAAAAATTATAAAAGTGCCTGGAAACTGCAGCTTGTGCAGTCTCCAGGCACGTCTTTGCCATGCTGGCCTGTATTCACTTTACTACCGCCAATACAAAATTGTGCCTTTAGGGTCATCATATTGTGCTGTACGCAAATTGGCTTTCTTAATCTTTAAATCGGCTTTCTTAATCTTAAATGTAAAGTCTTTAGAATTGCCGCTGTCTAAAGAAAATCTCTTGCTTTTAAGTTTGAAAGTCCCGATTTTCTTACCCTTATCAGAACGTATTATTATAGTAACATTATCAATTCCTCCTGACCTTTTGCCACTGTTGTTTAATAAACTTGTCTTGAGTATAAGATTGCCTTTTTTATCATAAGACATCTTATAAACCTGCATTATTGACTCACCATACTTTACTGAGGATGGATATACCCTGTTCTGGTTAAACTCATTCTTCAGGACAGAAACTGCACATGTAAGGGATTGTCCGCTTTCTGTTGTAGCTGTAATCTTTGCTGAACCTGCTTTTTTACTTGTCACCTTGCCATCAGAGCTGACTGTGGCAACTTTATTGTTGCTGCTTTTCCATTTAACTGTGCCATTAGCACCTTTTACAGAAAGTTTGTCCGAAAAACCGGCTGTTAGTGTAAGTGAGTTTTTATTGATGGACGCTAAATTCTTTTCCTGTGAAATAATTATTGCATAAACCGTATCAGTATCAAAGTTTAATGATACATTCCAGTCAGCCGGTGTAGGTTTTTCTAATACATATGTATATCCATACTTAATTCCATATGCAGCAAAAGTTTTATTATCAATATATTCCCATGTACTTGCATCGCTGTTTAATATTTCATTGTTAACTTGCTCACCATTGCGGGCCAGTGACATCGTGCCGCTTACCATCTCTGGAACAAATACACTAATATACACTGTATTTGAATCTGCTACTGCAAAATCATATGACATTTCTGTATTAGCTTTTGCTGAATTTGCATCACTCACAAGAGATACCTCATTTGCTGCCTGTGTAACAGCAGGAGTGTATGCTATGCTTCCTATTGCCAGTGAAGCTGCTAATAACACTGCACCTGGCTTTTTCATAAAACTTTTTTTAATCATAATTCCCTCCATTCTGCGGCATATACCACAATTTATTATACAATACAGATAATTATACCACAAACTAGGGCGTGTTTGAAAATTATC
>DKXQ01000130.1:460-5249 GCA_002493085.1 Lachnoclostridium sp. UBA7122 | reverse complement strand
TAAACAAACTAAAATTATAGAAGCAGTAACAGCAATATTGCGCAGGAATTTATTTTGTTTTATGGCAAAACAGAAGCAAAATTTTATTTTTCCAACCGCACAGGTGGAAATTTTTCAATAGGATTTAATTCAGGAGAATATGGTGGAAGAAAAATTAAATTGAATCCTTGTCCCATGACAATAGATAAAATATGGAGTATGTGTCCAATTTTAATCATACAATAATTAATTTATGTAATGACCAGTTCCATGCATACTTATCACGCAGGAAATACACAAAGTTTAAAGAAGCATATTTTTTATATCTGGAAAGCACAAGATAATATAACCTTATTATAACGCCATACCCCCACTCCATCATAAGAGCAGCACTGCCTGTAACAAATGGTGCAGCTATTGATGTCCCAGTATTAGACGAATAGCCTCCTCCTGGTGCAGTACTCATAATGTCAACACCAGGTGCAACAATAGATGGCATAAATCTGCCATCTGTTGTATTGCCTCTGCCAGAAAATGATGCCATACTGTCTGTTAATGCGTTATATGCGCCAACAGTTATTACATTCCGTGCTGCTGCAGGTATTGTAAGTGTGGTGTCAGCAGATGGGGTTAAAAATCCTGTGGAAAGACCAATAACTTCTATTGTGGGAAGCCACATGTTTACTTTACCATACTTTATATCCACAGGCTCAAGTATGATATACCACACACCAGGCATTATATATGAAGAAGTGTTATTTCCTGATGATGGAAGCCACTGTATAAATATTCCTTGTGATATCGTATAAGGTGACGGTTCTCCATAAAAAATATTTAACCTGCTGCCACCAAATATATACGTTTCTGCCCTGCCTGGCTGTATATTTAGAAAAAGCCTGGAACCATCTGGAGCAACTATGTTTGCCCTGAATTCATCCTGATAGTGCTTCCACAACTGCATCTGTATATTTCTTTCGTTCTCAGCAATAGCAATGGCTACGGACTGGCTGTCACCGCCATTTTCAAGCTGCACAAATGCATGATGTCTTGCATCCCCTTCATTGCCTGATGCTACTACTACTACATTTTTCCATATGCCTTTAATGTCTGCAATATAGTTTTCAAAAAGCGAATTGCCGTCATGTGGGCCATCATTATTGCCAAAACTGAGATTAATTGCTACAGGCATATTTAGCGCAATAGCTTTTCTTACTGTATAATCAATAGCTTCCATGATTTCTGTAGTAAGGGCAAATGAACTTCCACGTTTGCCAAGTTTTACTACAATGAGGCTGCTTTCTATTGCAACTCCCCTGTATCTCCTGCCAGGTGACGAAGCGCCATTTCCTGCTGCCACACCTGCTACGGCTGTACCATGGCCGCTGCTTCTGTCAGTAACTGGCACAATCTTAAATCTTTCTTCCCTGTTATTCTGAGACAATGCTTCATTTATATCACTGCTGCTGTATTCTGCACCATATGTATATCCTGCTGGAATCCTGCCTGCAGAATTGTCTGATGTAGCTGTCTGGTCCCATATATATAAAATACGGGTCGTTCCATCATCATTTCTGAAAGCAGGATGCGTATAATCTATTCCCTCTTATGTCAAGTAATTGCAAAAAATTTTTTTAAATCAAACATCCCTATTTTTGCAGTTTTCCAATCAAAAATATCTATTTTAAAGACGTGCTGTTAAATTATTGTTACAAAAATCCATCTATCATGTTAAATCATTGCAAAATCAGATTGCTATACTTTCCATCTGATTTCAATATTTTCTTCATTATATATGATTATTTTGTCAATATACCGATCCATCATTTCAAATGTCAGCTTAGCATTTCTGTCTACAATAAATTTCTGTGACTCTGCCCTATGAATCTGCCCATCTATCTGAAAAAATTGTTCCTGTAACGCCTGAATAATCTTTTGTTTTTTCTCCATCTCTGCATGGCGGGAATGAAACTCTGTCTGTTTTCCAAGAGAGTATAACTGGTAACTTTCATAATGTTCCTGTTTCAGTCTGTTATATTCCCTCTCTGCTTGCCCTATATCTTGCAAAATTTTATCCTGTTCCGCTTGCAAATCATCCTGATACCTATTGTCAATCCCTATTATAAGATTTTGTTGTTCCAGATATTCCTCCATCTGGAACAATACTACCTGTTCCAGAAACATGACATTGACCTTACTGACACATTCTTTCTGTTTGGTTACATATCGGTTATAACAAGTAAAATAAGGATTCACTCCCTCCTTTATCTGCAAATTGTGCTTACAGCATCCACACACTATCTTGCCGATCAATGGGTGTCTGCTTTCTTTTCTCTTTTCTTTTTTATGGTTTTTTCCTCTATTTTTTTGGACTTCCTCAAAATCTTCTCTAGAAATAACTGGAGCATGGTGATTTTTTATAACTTTCCACTCTGCCCTGGCTTTTAAGATATTGCGGCCTCCCACATGTTCTCTCTCCGTTTTACCATACTCCACATCGCCTACATACACAGGATTGCGTAAAATGCTACATATAACACCACTGCTCCAGTAAAACTTATCACCTTTTGGCTTTCTCGGAGTTTTCCCTTTACGAAGCTTAAATTCCATTGGTGTTGGTATGTTTTCTAAGTTCATTTTCTTTGCTATCTGAAAGGAAGTAAACCCTTGTAAAGCAAGTGAAAAAATTTCCTGGATAATTACTGCCTCATCCTCACAAATCACAAGCGTATGCCTGTCATCTGTAGCTTTTTCATAACCAAATGGAGCATTAGCACTGATATACTTCCCACTCTCCTTCCTAATCTGTAGCGAAGTTTTTACTTTCTGCGATAAATCTTTGCTATACAAGTCATAGAGAAGATTTTTGAAATTCACGTCTAAATCTGCGATATTTCCCTGATAACTGGCACTGTCATAATTATCATTAATAGAAATAAAACGAATTTGCAAAAAAGGAAATATCTGCTCCAAATACGAACCTACTTCCATATAATCCCTGCCAAACCGGGAAAAATCTTTTACAACCACACAATCAAATTTATCATTTTTGGCATCCTCCAAAAGCTTCTGTACTCCTGGACGGTTGAAATCCGTTCCCGAAAAACCATCATCCTGATACTCAATAATCTGATAATTAACAAAATGAGAAGAAAGATATTTTCGTATCAAAATACGTTGCATAGAAATACTGTTACTCTCATCCTGTACGCTTTTGTCTATCTTGGAAAGACGCATATAAATAGCAATACGTATATTGTGATGTGCTACATCTTTTTCTTTATTAGTCTTCTTTATTCTTCTCATTTTTATAATTCCATTCTTCCAAATATAGTAATTCATTCATACAAAACGCAAAAGTTATTTTTACCCGGTGGCCAGCATATACATCAATCCTTCGAATCAAAGTATGTATTACATCTTTTGTCAGTTCTGTCTTTTCACTACATTTTATCAAGCTTCGCAAAAACTTTCCCTTTTCCTTAATCTCCCGCTCTCTGCTATCTAAACTGTGCTGTAGTTCCTCCCTCCTCTCTGCTATTTCATATAATAATCTTTCCTGTTCCTTTTTAATTTTTTGATATTCTTCCAAAGACATTCTGCCCATACGGTATTTCAGATATAACTCACTGCCTTTCTTTTTTCCGTTCTCTTGCTGTTTCCCGCATAGGACAATTTTCTGCATAACCTGCTGTTTTTGTTCCTCTGCCTGCCTTTCATATTCCTTTACCAATTTGCCTGGACGTATATCTGACAAAGAAAATTCCTGATGCAGTGCTGTTTTTACCAATTTATCTAGAACACTCATACTTATACTCTTTGAAGAACATTGTAAACCATCCAGCCTGCGTGAAGCTGGACAATAATAGCCATAGTACCGTACCATATCTCCAGAACTAAACTGCTTTGCATTTGCCACTCTTGCCATTTGCTTTCCACAATCACCACAAAACAATACTCCGTCATAAATGTTTTCCTGTAAAGGTACATTTTTAGAAAACCCACCTGTATTACAATACTTTACTGCTGATTTCTCAAACATGGCAGCTACACGGAAAAATGTATCTTCATTAATAAGAGGTTCATGTGTTCCATGCTGAATGCAATAATCTTCTATATCCACATCATGGCGTTTTCTAAGTTTATGCTTTTTTCCACAAGTTGTTCCCTGCATAAGACAGCCAGTATACACAGGATTAGTCAAAATAAATTTTACCGTTCCAACAGCCCACTGTTCCAAAACTTCTCCTTCCTGTTGGTATACATAACCAGTCTGTCTATATATGCTTGGCCGGTGAATCCCCCTTTCATACAAGATTCTGACAATCTGCCTTATATTTTTTTCAGACAGATACATCTCATAAATATCCCGGACAATTCCTGAAGTTTCTGGACAGATAAAAAGGCATTTTTTCCCCTTTACCCATTCAGCCCGGTATCCATATGGTGGTATTCCTCCTGTATAACTCCCCTGTTCCTGACTGCTACGCCTGCTAGCCCTCACCTTTTCAGCAATATCCTTTGCATACATTTCATTAATCAAATTTTTCAGATTAACAGCCATCTCATCTGTACCTAATTCTGAATGAAATGTATCAATTCCGTCTGTAATGGCAATAAAGCGGACACCCATAAAAGGGAAAATTTTCTGAATATAATTTCCTGTCTCAATGTGATTTCTGCCAAAACGGGATAAGTCTTTCACGATTATGCAATTAATACGTTTCTTCCTCACATCCTGCATTAAGTGTTCAAAACCTTCCCTCTTAAAATTTGTTCCAGTCTTACCTAAATCTATATAGCAATCATAAAA
>DKXQ01000130.1:0-176 GCA_002493085.1 Lachnoclostridium sp. UBA7122 | reverse complement strand
GCAATCTGTGTGTCAATGGACTCACTCTTGCGTTCCGTTCCTTCCACGGAAAGCCTTGCATAAATCCCTACATGAAAACAGCTTGAAAGAGGCATATGTTCTGTTTTTTTCTTTTTAGAAGTACGGGCCATGTTAAGATATCTCCTTCTTTTCCTGTGTTATTACCAAAGGATTCT
>DKXQ01000011.1 GCA_002493085.1 Lachnoclostridium sp. UBA7122 | reverse complement strand
CCCAAAAATTGTAAAGTGGTGTTATTCTATAATGTCCTTCACATATATTTCAATATATAAAAACTCTGGCAGGGCAGCTTCTATTCCTGCAATACCAGAGTTAATTCTTATATATCCAATACACTGTTACCAATATTTGAAATCAAGACATCTGCAGTGTCTTATCTCCTTACTGTTAATACCCTTCCTCAAATCCAGAATGCTGCTGCTATAGCCATAAAACTTTGCAAATACATCAGTATGGCCAAGCAGGATGGATATGTATTCTTCATATCCTGACTGACTAAAATATTTATTGACATATACCCGTTTTTCACTGGCAAAAACTGATACTGCTACCCCTGCTACTAATACTGCATTTTCACAGTCTTCCAGTTCATGGAGAGTCATTGGAAGATAAAGTCCCCCTCCAGTATACTCATACAGAAGCAGGATACCATCTGGTTCCAGCCTGTCAAAAATAAGTATATTTTCATCAAACTGCAGAGGATACTTTTTGAGCCTCAGTCCCCTCAGACTGTCATCCATCGGTAAGCCACACTCTTTTAGTTCAATAAGACTGTTCATCATCTTGGACACCATCCTTTCCTTATCCATGTGTAAATTTGAATTGACACATAAATCCCTTCTCATTGTTACATAATTATTATACCAGATAACTCTCCAGACAACTTTTTTGCAGAAATAGAATCATATCTGCATGATATATATGTTTCACAACCAGATATGTTATCCTGTAGCCTTCTACAAATATAAGGACCAGTATTCCTTTGATCCAATAACTCCCCTTGCAAATACTAACCCTCATATGTGCTTATATCCCTCTGGCATTGTAAGTATTACCCTTGCATAATTATGGAGTACTGTAGGAAATTTATGGAGTACTGTAATTTATTATGGAGTACTGTAGGAAATTTATGTGGTACTGTATTTTCACATTCCCTCAAATCCCCATTTTATAAGGGTTTGAGCCATCCCAGCTCTCCCTAATGATATATTATCTAATAATATATTACCTGAGAGTGGTGGTTTTTTACCACCACCCTCAGTCTTATATAAAAAAATTACTTGAATGGAAAGAAAAATTTGATTCTTCTCTGGCTGCAGGTCATTTCATTATCCTGACACCAGAACAAGTTTTTCACCTGATGTTCCATTGCAGGAACGAACTTCATAACATGTAATCCAGCAGATCCAAAACTTTGGATTGCAGGTTTGTTCCATCGTCAAAAGTTGTCAGTTTTCCAGTTATTTTTTTCTTTCATTCCAGTAATTTTATCGTAATGAATGAAACAATACAATAGCAGTTCCAAAACCCATATCTTCTTCTGAAATCAAATTATACTAACTCCTTAGGCTTTAATGAATTTGTTTTTTACATTTTAAAAGAACATGTGGAATCTGAATAAATTTAATGTTAATATATCTAAATTGGTAACAGACTTTTTATCTTACCTGCTGTTTCCATATCTGTAAATTTCTCCAGATATGGAAATGATGCCATAAAATTATCTTTCCTCAAATTGGTAACATTCCTGATATTCCTCCAGCAAACTTCCTCTTCCTCTTTCTTTTTAATCAAACCTTGATAACACCACACAACCTCTCTCGCCCAATAGATCTCCTTTTTTTCTTCATACTCGTATATTATTTTCCTGCATTTGGGCAGATAATCAAATCTCTTATCAGGCAATCTCAGAGCCCTGCATACTGCATTAACAGTAACATGTCCAGGTCTTCCACCCTGATTGTAGTAAATCTGTTCGCATATATCACGAACCTGTTGCTTCATCTCCTCATCCATCTTCTCCCAGTCCTTCCTCTTGATTCCTTTTCTGACAGAATAATCATGTTCTGCCTTTGGTTTTACCCTGTTGGCATTCTTTGCAGTTGATGGACTGCATCCCAGCTTTTTCGCAATTCTATGGCATCCTAATCCCTGTACATATAATTGTTCAACTCTTTCATTAAATAACTCTGTCTGTGACTTCTCTGGCATTTGGGGATTAATTAAAGCATCTACACTTATATTTAAAAAGAATGCTATCTGGCATACCTCATAGAAATCCCACCGATATCCTGTGAATATCTTCTGCATCTGACTTAATTTGGTAAGCCCTTGGTTTGGCAGGTCTTTATAAAAATCCATAAATTCATTAAACAACAAGGTAATATTTCTCGCCTTTCCCCTTGCACTCAGGTATTTAGTCCCTTCCAGCTTGGAATTCAGAAATTCTCCAATACCAGTTGTATTATCCATTTCAATAGGCCTTTGAAACACTTCT
The DNA here is from genome assembly GCA_002493085.1 of Lachnoclostridium sp. UBA7122. GTDB lineage: Bacteria > Bacillota > Clostridia > Lachnospirales > Lachnospiraceae > Butyribacter. The sequence continues at coordinate 5,325 of DKXQ01000011.1, read as the reverse complement.
GTCATATACTGTGCAAATTGCAATTCCAGGCCATCTTTCACAAATTCAGGTTCAATGTTCTTAATTTCAACCTCTGCAATATATGGTCTTGCAGACTGTTTCCCTGTTATTTCAATATTTGTATTCTTTAACTTACATCTATGGACTGCACAAACATCCATCTTCCTTAATAAAGCTGTCCTCCTCCAAAAAGCCTCCCCATATTTCTCCCTGTCTTCCAATGCACATACTGGACAATATCTCAAATATCTGGGTTCTTTGCTTTTGGAAATCGGAAGGAGATTATGTACATCCCCTTCCTGTACAGCCATGGACTGCAATGCAGCACTCTTCCTCGCTTGTGGCACAAACCTTGTATAAGGAAACATAGTATGGAAGAGTATAAAATTTTCCATCGGAATCTTTCTGGTAAGCAATTCCCTGGCATTTTTATTCAGATGGTTAATAAATTCCATATCTGGCCTTGTTGTCCTTTTTTCAAAAATATCTCCTATCGCATTGGCATAAACAGGTGTTGTATGGCAGTAATACCTTGCCATCCATGAATAAAACAGCTCATCAGGATATAAATTTGGTAAATATGCTATCAATTTTCCACCACCTCCACAACAGGCAGATGTTTCATTATCTCTGTAACAATATCATTGCCATATTTTTTGGAATCCTGTATAATGCCAGCTATGGAAACCCAGTCATCAGTTTTTACATTCCCAGTTTCATCAATTTGTAACTCCTTCTCCTTTTTATGCCTGTTTTTGCTTACCTTTGTAATGGATGGTAAAATATATGGATGAAGCATATTCATCCTTCTCTTGTATGCCATATCCAATGTTTTCAGGTTCAGGATCTCTATATTCTCCATAATTGCAATTTCCTGTGCATCATGTAACAAGGCAACCAGTGATGCAGGGACTCCAGCAGAATGCTCAAAAAACCATTGTAAAATGATATCTGACAGCTCTGTATATTCTTTTACATACTGGTATGAAAACAGAACCCTGCACAACTCTGTAAAATCACTGCCATAGTCCATTGCACTGTATTGCAGTCCTGCAGTTCTTCTTGCAATCTGTGGTACTTTCTGAAAAAATGGGATGCACTCATTTGTCCCGACCATCAGCACATTGATGCCACTGCTGTTGACAAGCTGCAGGAGCATCCTTAGCATCTGTGGTCCAGCATTTTTCTGTTCTGCCAGGAACTGGATTTCATCAACAATAAGAAGCCCTACATGTAAAGTGCATACCTGGCATATCATTTCCAGCAGTTGCTGTGCATTCATTGTACTCTTTTGGGATTTTACATAAAAATCACTGTCCAGATGCCTGTCAAGTTCTTTGGCAATCTGTATCAGAAGTCCTTTATAATTCGCATCAAATGGTGTAGTCACACATACAACTGGGCAAATTTTCTGGTATGGGTCATCCACTTCAATCAATTCTCCAAAAAGGCTGACAGCTTTATGGATGGAAGAGGATTTTCCCATACCAGAGGGAGCAATAACTGTAGAACTTGTCATTCCTGTTATGACTCCAGCAGTGCCTTGGTAATTTGCATTTAACTGCCTGACAGCATCTACAGTACCTTTTTTGCCCATTGATGCTGCTGTCATCATATAAAGTTTATGGTAAATTTCCACTGTCATGCTTGTAGGGACAAATATTTGGTAAATATCTGATAGTCGGAGCAAACGACTGCCAGCATCCATATCCCTGACTGATGCATCATAAGCTGGCAGAACAGCCAGTGTTTCCTTTAGCTTTTCTCCAAACAGCATTGGTGGAAGTAATTCAGAATAATCAGTCATGTAATCCAGCCTCCTTTGCATGGTTAATGTGCTTTTCTTCCCTTGCTGCCTTTCTGGCATCCTTCATGTTTTTTGTTTTCGGTTTCCCATCATGCACAGCATTCTTTTTAATTGTCTGTATATGCCCAATAAGTTCAACATCTGACTGCAGTGATTCATGTCTTCCACACTCAACTAACTCTTTTTGTCTTGCTTTAAGTTCCTGCACTTGGAATAAATCCATATCCTTAAATCTGGACTCTATCAGCTCAAATCTTGTATATTCCCCTTTTTCATATAGCCAGACAAAAGAAACATCATCTTTATCAAAAGTTACAACAGCCTCCCCTCCCTGTAGGCATCTTTCTATAAAACCTTCACAGAAATACCTCATCCCATTAACTTTTAATCCATACCTTGAGAATTTTCCAGTTGTCCTTGGAAGCAATGTCAGAACAAGTTCCTCTTGTGATATTCCATCAATCAGATTGCATCCTCTTAAGTTTTCCACACCATATTTCCAAATGTCATTTGCATATGGTTTTACACCCATTTCAATCATTTCCTGTGTATATGGAAAATTCTCAATCAGATGTTTTGTGTTGTAGTGGATAATGCATCGGAGCGAAATGGTTTCTGTTTCCTTTAGAGTCAGGCAGCTGCTTTCTTTATAAGCTCCAAAGTAAGAACCTCTCTGGTTGTATTCAGGTGCTACAACACCAGCACCTTTGAGGTGAGGTTTAAAATAATTCTGGATTAAATCAAAGAATTTCTCAACCTGTCCCTTCATATCGCCTCTATATCCCTCTAAATTCTGTATCTGTACTGACAGTTCTGCAAGCTGCGAGTAGGTATATCCTGCATAATCAGCTCCCCTGTCAGTAATAATAATTCCTGGAAGTTTGTTGTTTGGCCACTCCTCTTCTGAAATCATAATGCCAAATCTTTTACAATGTTCTTTTTTATTAGAAATAACATTGCACATTAAATCCCTTAATGAAAATTCACCTGCCTCCCAGCTTAGACTGTACCCAAGGCAGAGATATGAGTATGCATCAACAATCACACTCAGGATGGGTCTTCCAACCACCTGTGTCCTGTCATCAGAAACCACATACAAATCAAGCACAGTGCTGTCAGCCACGGCTGTTCCAGGTGCCGATGCAAACACTTGTGCATTGTCACCAAGGAGCACCCTGTCATTCCTCATGAAGTCACTCATTCCATTCCTTGATATATAGTAAGTAAGAAGCTTCTTATTTTTAGAATACCAATACCTGAATTGATTGAAGGAAGGATATTTTTGTAAAAGCCTGCCCTCATCATCTGTGTATTTCTTCGCTAACATCATCTTATAAGCAAAATTAAGGCTGTTCTTCTTCCTGCTGTAGTAATATTTATTGATAGCCCATCTGATGTTTTTCTCGTCATCTGAAAGTGGTTTTTCTTTTGTAGTCCTTTTCTTTGGGACAAGTGCAGACACATTATTGAATATTAGATATTTTTGGAGATAATTCCTTACTGTTTGCTTTGATATATTGTTCTGTTCTGCTGCCCTGCTAATAGCTTCAGTCCTTAACCTGTCATCTTCCAAGAAACTTAAAACAGGGGCAATTATAGCATAACGACATCTTGCAGTATTTCTGTCCTGTACTTCCAGCCTCTCCTCGTCTGCCAGTTCAATCCCCCATAACTGTTGCACTTCTTCCTCTTGGCATGGTAGATAACCAGAAAACAACAAGGAAGAAGCCCATTTGGGCATACATCTCTTTTCTTTATTGCAGAAAATGTATAATACTTCATCACCATCAACAGCAAGTATCCTTACTATCTCATTATCATTATTCTTCAATAGTTGGTTCTTCTGCATCAATTACTAACCTCCAATCTTCCTTTAATACACCATGTTTCATCCAGTAGTTTCTTGATAGGTCAAGCAGCTTTCCAACAGATGGTCTTATCAGTGTTTTTCTATATGCACACTCATATACAATCAAATGCCCATCTTCTGCAGTGGCTACAACATCAGATGTATAACCAACACCATCCATCAGTACATTGCAACGAAATTCCTTAATTTCCCCATCTTCGGCAAGCATGTCTGTAAGCTTTTTATGCAGTCCATCATATGTAACACACAGGCCTGCACACTTTCCAACCATCCTCTTCTCAGTCCTTCCTTTATAGTTTTCCTTCCTCATATATCTCCTTTCTGACTTCCCCAAAAAGTCCCCAAAATGTTCCCAAAATGTCCCCAAAATGTCAGTTTAGACTTTTTGGGGGACTTTTTGGGGACTTCTTGGGAGAAAAATCCTTGAAAATAAGCCATTTGTACTTTCCCAAGTTTAGCACTTTCCATTTTCACTTTGTTCTTGCAAAAATGATTTATCCTGTTTGCAGATTATAAATTATCCTCCTCCTCTTCCAGCCCCCTTAAAAAAGAACCAAAAAAACACCAAAAATCCCTCCCCCTCCCTCCCCTAAAAAATCCTGCTGCCCCCACATCCTCCTCTTCCTTTTCCCTTATCTTTCTCCTATATTTATTCTTCAACTACACGATAACCCTTATTTTACAAGGCTTTAAAAGAAAATAATCCCAAAAAAGAACAAAAAAAGAAGATGACATTTTCTTACAATAAGAAAAATTATCACAAAAAGACCTGATGTCTGTGTAAATACACTATGTTCCAAGACACCTTGAAACCTGCATAAACACTGGCTTTAATCACAACTGCTACCACTGTTTCTTATCCCAGTATAAATGAAACATCCTCTTCCTTTTCTCTCCTTTTTACTCCATCCTTCTCTCTTTACAAAGTGCCGAAAAGCCCCAGTTTATAAGGATTTAAAAGAAAAAACGAAACATAAAAAAGGTGAAAAGGAAGAGGAGGATATCTTGTATGTATATACACAGAAAGAAGTGTGAAAAACATTGCTCTACCTACCACCTAAAAGTCTGGAAACACCCATTTTATAAGGCTTTAAAGGAAAAAAGAAAGCATAAAAATGGTGAAAAAGGAAGAGGAGGATAAGGGGGTTTTTAATGGCAGCAGTACTGTGAAGAATAGCTATAAAGCCAGTGTTTACAGGGGGTTAAGAAGAAAAGAAAACGAAAACAGAAAAAAGAAGAGGAGGACGACTGGATAACCGAAAATGGCAGCAGTACTGTATATGTTTATAAAGAAATTACTGCAAGCCCAGTATTTATAAGAGTTTAGCAGCAAACAGGCAGGGTGTGGGGAATAAAATGGTCATAATGACCATAGAGACTACATTATAGGGAATGCATACAGTCCCATAAGCCCTTATAAGCAGGGGCTTTGCAGGACACACCTCATAAATTTATACGAATTGTATACGAAAATTTTTTAAAAAAAATTATGGGGAAGAAACAGGAAAAAGACCTTGGAAGAGGAAGAGGATTGTGCTCTTTTTTCCAAGGTCTTATATTTGTAGTTAGGATAAATTATAATCTGCAATTAGCAAAAATTTGTTCTGCAACGACAATTTTTGTCCATGCAAATTTCTTTTTTGCTGAT
>DKXQ01000203.1 GCA_002493085.1 Lachnoclostridium sp. UBA7122 | reverse complement strand
AATTAACTGTTTCAGCATATACCCCATTAAAATAAATATCATATGTACTTTTATTATTTTTTATAATATACATATTTTGAGAATTTAAACTTGTACCTCTTTTAGTGCTTTCTGGATGTCTGTAATAAGCCTCAAAAATAAATATAAATGATACCAGATAAAGAACACATATAATTACTAAAATAAATCTTGCTAAGTATTTGCTTTTAGGCGTATTATTTTCCATAAGAAAACGAAAACGTTTATTCAAAGCAGAGTTATCTTTTGGTAAAAAACTAATTATTGATGAAGGTGGTAATTTACTTTCATTGGTGATACTATACTTTCTTACTTTCAAAAGACACAGCAGATAACGTTCTGTTTTATCATGTCCTTTAGCAAGAACAGATGAATCAACACGTAATTCAAATAATAAATTGCTCTGTTTTCTCAATATAAGACAAAATGGGTTCCACCAATAAAACAGACATAAAGCCTGGACTAAAAATTGTAATGTTAAATCATGATGCATGACATGTGATAATTCATGTCTGAATATAAGCTCTTCTTCCTCTTCATCTAATTTCAGATTTGCTGGTATTAATATGTAATAGTGTAAACCACACTTAAATGTATATGGACTTGGTATCATTGGAAGTTTTACAACTGATATCTTTTTCTGTAATATCTTTTTGGTACATATTCTATCAATTAAGAAATTATAATCATCTGTAACATAAGTTCCATATGTTTGTACAAAATCATATGTCTCTTTTATAGAGTGTATATATCTGAAAAATAAGATAAGAAATACAATTCCCCATATATATAAAAATAATTCCCAAATCGAATACATATGCCCTAATAATGGTATATTTGGATGTTGTATATAAACCAGGACTTTTGAAAAAACTGCTGGCATTTTAATAGTTATTGCAACTCTGACCAGTTCAAATGGCAATGCCATCCTGACAAAAGTCAATATACAAAATACACCTAATATTGAAAAGCCAAACTTATACAATATTGTATCATTTAAAAATATAATTGTTAAGATAATGATAACCAAGTTACTTGTAAGTACTGCCATGCATACACTGGCAAGCCTGAAATCTAACATTTTTTCTCCCCTTGTAAATTCAGATTTTGTAAGGTTATATATATCTTACAAAATCTGTCTATATTATATATTGTAATCGTTGAAATGTCAAATGAAATTTATCGTTTAATTGAAATATTTTTCTTTAATTCCTCCATAAGAGCATCTAATAGTCCAGATTCAGGCACTTTTCTAATAATTTCACCTTTTTTTATAAGCAATCCTTCACCATTGCCCCCTGCAATCCCAAGGTCTGCTTCCCTTGCTTCTCCTGGACCATTGACAACACATCCCATCACAGCTATTTTTATATCTCTGTCTGTTTCTATGCCATTAACCATTTCTTCTACTTTTCCTGCAAGCCCTATAAGGTCTATCTGTGTGCGCCCGCAGGTAGGACAAGATACAACTGTAATACCTCCCTTTCTAAGCCCAAGTGTCTTTAATATGAGTTTTGCAGAATACACTTCTTCAACAGGATTGCCTGTAAGGGAAACGCGTATAGTATCACCAATGCCCTGGTAAAGAATATTGCCAAGCCCGACGGCTGATTTAATATTGCCGCTTAAAATTGTACCTGACTCTGTAATTCCAACATGGAGAGGATATTTTGTTTCTTTTACAATTATTTCATGTGCTTTTATGCACATAAGTACATCTGAAGATTTAATACTTATTACAAGATTATCATATCCCAGGTCTTCAATCATTTTCACTTTTAAAAGTGCACTTTTTACAAGTCCCTCTGCAGTGACTTTTCCATATTCAGCGATTATTTCTTTTTCAAGTGAACCGCTGTTAACACCTATACGTATAGGTATATTTTTCTCTTTTGCCGCTGTGACAACAGCTTTCACCTTATCTTGGCCACCTATATTGCCTGGGTTAATTCTTATCTTATCAGCACCATTTTCAATAGCGGCAATGGCGAGCCTGTAATCAAAGTGTATATCAGCTACAAGCGGGATGTGTATAGATTTTTTAATCTCTTGTAATGCCTGTGCTGCTTCCATAGAAGGTACTGCGCATCTTATAATATCACATCCGGCGTTTTCTAGTTCAAGTATCTGGTTTATAGTAGCACTGGCGTTTTCTGTCTTAGTATTAGTCATTGACTGGATGGCGATGGGATTGCCACCACCAATATTTACTCCGCCAATGTTTATTACTTTTGTATTATCTCTATATAAATGCAGCATAAAAACCTCCATTTCAAATATGATATTATTTATTATTTAATGATTTTTATAATATCGTTGTACATAACAAACACCATAAACAGCATGAGTACTACAAGTCCTGCAAAGTGCACAAAGCCCTCTTTTTCCCTGTCAATTGGTTTTCCACGTACAGCTTCTATAAGAATAAATACAAGCCTGCCACCATCAAGGGCTGGAAGTGGCAAAAGGTTCATTACCCCAAGGTTGGCACTAAGCAATACTGACATATAAAGCATCTGCATAATTACAGCCATAATTCCCAGGCTTATGCTCTGGTCAATCGCTGAGCCTACGACATTGACGATTCCAACTGGCCCTGATACATCATTCATTGACAGGCGGCCTGTAACCAGCTGTCCAAGGCTTGCAACAGTTGTGACAATCCAGTATTTTACTTCTACAAAACTGTATTTAAGCACTTCAAGCGGGCTTCCTCCTTTTTCGTCAAATGCTGCATTAAAACCAAGTGTATATGTTTCATATTCTACAGGTGTTACCAGAAATTCATGCTCACTTCCTTCACGCTCTACTGTAAAACGGACTTCCCTGCCATCCTGGTTTACCCTGTTCATTACATTGCCAAGCTCACCAGCATTGGAAACAGGTTCTCCATTTACTGATTTAATTATATCACCATCTTTAATTCCAGCCTTTTCAAAAGCACCACCTTCTGTAACACTGCTTATTTGCGAACTTTCTTTTTCATTGGTAGAATATGAAAAGCCAAAGAGAAAAGTTTTATAATGTGGATTAATATTAAATGTCTGTGTTTTGCCATCACGCTCTACAACAACTTCAACATCCTCACCTGTCAGAGGGTGAAGCTGTGTATAAGTAGTAATCTCACGGCCAATAGTTATTTTTTTGCCATTGATGCTTTTAACTGTATCACCTGTTTTAATACCGCTCTGGCTGGCTGGCTGGCCGTCATACACTACTCTTATTACAGGATAGTCAATTCCTGAATAAGAAAGTATTATTATTGAAAAGACAAATGCGAGTATAAAGTTAAAAAACGGGCCTGCAAATACTATTGAAAACCTTGCCCATACGCCTTTACTATTGAATGAATCTTCGGAGTCATTGGCCTCATCTTCACCGACCATAGCACATGAGCCGCCAATAGGAAAGAGCTTCCACGAATATTTCGTGACATTCTGCCAGTCCTGTCTGTTTTCAAAATCCTTTTGTGAGCAAAGAAGCTTTATTACATGGCCGCTATTTGTCTTTGCATATGTTATTAACCTTGGTCCCATGCCTACAGAAAACTCAGGTACACCTACACCATTCTTTTTAGCGAGAAGAAAATGCCCAAACTCATGTATAACTACAATCACTGTAAAAATAAGTAATGCTACAATAATATTCATAATTAAAACCTCCATTACAATATTCTGTTATATCTTTTTTCAATAAACTTATATACATCTTTTTCAACATCCAGTATGTCATTTAACGAAGGGTCAGAAATATTTTTATGTTCCTGCATACATTCTTTTATAATCTTTGGAATATCCAGAAATCCAGCTTTGTTTTCAAGAAACATCGCTACTGCTTTTTCATTGGCAGCATTAAAAACTGTAAGCATGCTGCCTCCTGCCCTGCCTGCTTCATATGCGAGCCTGAGACCTTCAAAAGTATCCATATCCGGCTTTTCAAATGTAATCTGGGACATTTTATAAAAATCCAGACGTTCTCCACTTAATGCCCTTCTGTCAGGATAGCACAGTGCATATTGTATAGGAAGCTTCATATCAGGCACACCAAGCTGTGCTATAACTGCACCATCCTCAAACTCTGCCATTGAATGGATTATACTCTGCGGCTGTATTACAACCTCAATATTATCAAGACCTGCTCCAAAAAGCCACATTGCCTCAATTACTTCTAGTCCTTTATTTACCATTGTTGATGAATCAATAGTAATTTTTTTCCCCATAGACCAGTTAGGATGCTTAAGCGCATCTTCTGGTTTTATGCTTTTGAGTTCTTCTTTTTTCATGCCACGGAAAGGACCGCCCGAAGCTGTAAGAATTATTTTGCGGGGTCTGTTGTGTCTTTGCCTTTCACCGTCTATACACTGGAATATAGCCGAATGTTCACTGTCTACTGGCAGAAGCTTTACTCCATATTTATCAGCCAGAGGCATAATAATATGCCCTGCCGTAACTAAGGTTTCTTTGTTGGCAAAGGCTATATCTTTTCCTGTTTTAATTGCTTCAATTACAGGCTTTATTCCAATCATGCCTGATACTGCTGCGACAACAATATCTGCACCATTTATCACTGCACAGTCTGTAAGGCCGTCCATACCTGTAACAACACTTATATGCTTTTGCATACCTGCATCTTTAATGCGCTCCTCAAGCTTTTGTGCTTTATCTTTATTATATACACAGACTAATTCTGGCATAAATTCAGATGCCTGTTCAAAAAGCAAATCTATATTGTTAGCTGCTGCGAGTGCCTTTATATGCATGTCGCTGTTATTTCTTACAACTTCCAGGGTCTGTGTGCCAATAGAGCCTGTTGAACCTAATATAACTATTTCTTTCATATCCTTATCCTCATTCATCATAAACTTACATCATAAACTTTATCAGATAATATACTACTGGGGCAGTAAAAATAATGCTATCAAATCTGTCAAGGATGCCACCATGTCCAGGTATAAGATTTCCATAATCTTTTATACTGTAGTTTCTTTTAATAGCTGATGCTGCCAAATCGCCAATCTGCGATATAACAGAAGAAACTGCACCAATTATAGGAAGCTGCCACCATACACTGTGGTCATCATAAAATACTGCTGCAAATATAAAACCAATAAGGGCAGCACCAGTAATACCGCCGATACATCCTTCGATTGTTTTATTCGGGCTTAGTTCAGAGGGCATTTTATGTTTTCCAATAAGTTTACCTGTACAGTATGCGCATGTGTCAGAACCCCATGCCCCGATAAATATAAGCCATACAAGTAAAATTCCATTTTGGACAAAACGCACTTTAAACACAAATGACAACATTACTGTCACATATATAAGCCCAAATAATAATATTGTAACCTGGTTTGAATTGTATTTTGGATACTTTATGACATAACACGCCATAAATATCATTAATACAAATATAATACACATTAAAAGATACTCATACTTATCGTTAAGTATAAGTATATCTGTAACTATACTGGCAATATACCCTGCCAGTGCAGGAAATGTCTTCTCTATACTGGCAGTGCGGTAAAGCTCAAAAAGCCCAGTAAGGGAAATAGCAGTTATTACCCAGAATAAAGGCGGACCTCCACAAATCATAAGGCTTATCGTAATTACCATAAGGACAATACCGCTGGCAAGTCTTGTTCCAAACATATTGATATATCCTCTCTGTAAATTATACTCTCCCAAAGCGCCTGTTCCTTGTCTGGTAAAATTCTACTGCTTTACTAAGTTCCTTTTTATCAAAATCAGGCCAGAGGACATCAGTAAAGTAAAATTCCGCATATGCAAGCTGCCACAAAAGATAATTGGACAGGCGCTGTTCCCCGCTGGTTCTTATCATAAGGTCAGGGTCGGGGATGCCGTATGTATCAAGATGCGAAGATATAACATTCTCATCAATATCATTTGTATCAAGTTTTCCTTCTTTTACTTCCTCTGCGATTTTTTTAATGCTGCGCTTAAGTTCATCACGGCTTCCATAGTTAAGTGCAACCTGGAAGTGAAGTCCTGTATTGTGTGATGAAACATCTTCAAGTTCTGCAATTCTTGCCTGAAGGTCTGCTTTCAGCCTTGAAACATCCCCTATTACACGCACTTGCATATTGTTTTTTTTACTTGTATTAATGCAGTCCTTAAGATAATTATTAAGAAGTTTCATAAGTGCATCTACTTCATCTTTTGGTCTTGACCAGTTTTCAGTGGAAAATGCATACATAGTTACATATTCTATACCCATATCCCATGCAGCAGCACATATTTTTTCAACATTTTTACTGCCAGCCGCATGACCGGCATTGCGTGGAAGAAATCTCTTTTTTGCCCATCTTCCATTCCCATCTAAAATAATAGCTACATGTCTTGGTATATTTCTAATTTTATCTTCCATAATCTCCTCGTTTCTAAATTATTTTTACCAATATCTGTTATATTAATCCTAGCCGGAATAAAGTATAAAGTCAATAGTGCAATGGGGAAAGAAAAAAGGTGTGGTGCAAATTATATATGAAAATTTTGTATTGATTCAATCTCATAAAACAAATCATTTTTTAATGACTCTTCCCGTTCTTTTGTATTTGATGCCTTAAAACCTTTAATAGCTATGCCGAATTCCTGCTGCCCTTTTCCCTCGCCTAAATCATCCGGAGTTAATACAAAAACTTTTGTTACAGGTCTTATCCTTTCTGTCTGTTCACCTAGCCTGTTTCCAAATAAGAGTGGTGACCTTGCATCATTGTAGTACGATTCTAACTGGTGCCGGCTGGACCATGTAGAGTTTTCCTGCCAGAATGAATTTAACTTACGGTATTTACATTCTAAAATTATTGTACCCATATACCATTTATTTAGTTTGTTATATATATTAACTACTATATCAGGCCTGTTGTGTGTCCTGTAACCACCATAGTGTTTTGCAATAAACAAAGGATTGTCATCTGATACATCCTTCCTGTCTACAGGCAGTGGTTTATCATATATTACATCAATCCGGATGTTGCTGTCCTCAAACTCTATTTTTGTTCCTTCTTCAAGAAATGGGAAAAGAACTTTATCAGAAAAAATAAACTTCCAGTCAACTGTTGTGAGATTATATTTTGACAACATAATATGGCATATTTTTAAGAAACACCACATTTCATATAAATAACTGCTGCGTTTCCATGTATAAGAAAACTTGTGGTTTAATTCTATCCTCATGCCATCCCTTTTCAAATCAAGATACATCTGGTACATCAGGTTATATCTTGTATCAAGTATAAATGAATGTGGAATATATGGCGCTGGCCTGTTTTTTACTTTTGAATACCAGTTCTGCGATTTTAAGATTGCTGTCATTTTCCTTAACTTAAGTGCTGACTCTTTAAATTCTGGCAAATCATTTTTCCAGTACTTTCCTGCATCATCTATTATTCCGATAAACTGGCTTAATTTTTTTTCATACTCAAAAATAATCATTTTTAACAGCCTGTTATCCTGAATATCATAAAATACTGTCTTTTCTCCATTCCTGATATGTATCTCATTACGCGGGTTATTTGAAATATCCATTAAGACAGTTAAAACTTTTTTGGAGTACTTCCTGATAACCAGAAAATCATATAGAAATTTTGATGGGATGGACTCATTATGGAAATCCCCTATCCCAGTATTGTGCCTGAATATATCCTGTGTAAATCTTTTTATCTCAAGTTCCAGGTCATCTTTCATCATATGCCATTCATCTATAGAAATAGGCTTAGGGCGTATTTCAAAAATTCCATAAAACCATCTTCCATAGCATAAAACAGATATTTTAAATGTATCTACCCTTAATGCGTCATAGCCGGCGTTACTTTTGTATAATGTAAATTTGCTGTCAGAAACTGTTCTGTAAATCCTGCCATTATCATCTTCAATTATATTTTTATCATCTCCTGGCATTATATCCAGTGCATCCAGATATAATCTTGCCTCTTTATCAGGTGAATTAAAATACATTTCTATTTCTTCATTTTCTTCAGCTGACAGAGTAACAAACTCTGACATCCAGATATCATCTTCATTATCACTAAAACTTAATGCCTTTTGTACCGAAAGAACAGGAAACTTTTTTATCAGTCTGAGTTCAAAAGAATCATCAAATACAGTAGCCATAAGTTTCCAGCTCCTTTTGTTTCTGTATGATTTCTTTTCTGCATCTTTCAAAACCTGATAAATCTTTGTATTTATTAAAAATTTTTTCAAAGTTTTCTTCACTGCCAGGCCGCAGTATTTCCCCAAGCTGGTTTTCAGGACCACGTACTTTAGTAAGTATGCGCTGGACAATCTGGTAATCAAGTGCGGTTTTAGAATCAAAACCATCTATTACAGTTTCTGGCAGGTTGCATATATATGATTCAATTGATTTTACAATTCTTGGACCAATTCCGTATTTAGAATTAACATTTTTGATAAGCTGGTGGATGTCCCACAAAAGTCCCCGTATTTTTTGTATATCAGAATCCATATTTTCACAAATAAGACTGTTGTACTCATTCTTTGACCAGCTTGCTATGCTTTCCAGTGCAGCATATGGCTTTTTAGTCCACTGCCGGGAATAGTCCAGCACATCTAACTGTATAACATTTGCCCTGTCAAGAACTTTATCTGAAAAATGGTATGTTGTTTCATCAATATTTACTGTGCCTATAAAACGTATATTATCACCTATCCATATTTTATCGGGATATTCATTAGAATTATATAATTTATTAGTATAGCGCTTATCATAGAGTCTTAGTTCTCTCTGGTTTAAAGGCCGCTCAAGTATTGACAGGAACTGGCTGAAATAATGTTCTACACGTGCAAGGTTCATTTCATCAAAACACACTATAAAAAGTTTATTTTTATTTTCTTCCTTCTGTGCATTGACCAGCAAATCTACAAAACCAGTACCAGATGGCCTGTATACCATATGTGCCATATCCATATATCCTAATAAGTCTGAATCATCATTCCATGATGGCCTTACTGGAACAAAAAGCAGACGGTTATCATCATCGTGGTTTATGCCAAGGGCTTTTGCATATATATTGATAAGCTGTGATTTTCCAGTTCCGCTTAAACCTGACAATATCGTAAGATTGCTGCATTTTATTGCTGTATGCACATTTACAAAATCTTTAAGGCTGTAAAATAAATTTTCTTTCTGGCTGTAATAATCCATAAGGCTTATTATTAATTCATCATTCCTATATGAAGTATCAATTTCTATAAGTTCTTCACTATCCAGATGGTCATTTTCCAGAAACTGGAATTTAGTGCTTGTTTTTTTAAGAATTTTTTGTTCAATCTCTTTATATAATGAAGATGGTATAAACATCAGTGTTGGATTAATATTTACGCTGTAAATAATGTATTTCATGTAATCACAAATATCGGTTTTGTAAAGATTTTCTTCATTAAAAATATGCAGGCCTCCATGCACTGTATAATAATTATTTATAATATTCCCAATTGCTGATAATGTCCCATCTTCATCCCTCCATACTATAAATGAAGGACAAAATTCATATGCGCTGTACCCATAAATTCTTCCAACTGACTTTTTATCTATAATAAATCTGGTAAATTCTTCAATATTGTTGTATTCCCTGTATAAATTCCATTTATGTTCTTCTTCCCATTCATTGGTCATCTGGTCATTTGCAGCAGCAAATACAGGGACAGAATAAAAATATGTATCTGGAGTAAATAAATCTGGCATTGGCATCAGATTTACATTAGACATTTTTGGAAATTCCGGTTCATAATTTCTGTAATAAGAATGGCACGAAAATATAAATAACTTATCTTTGACAAGATTAATAAAATTATCAATTCTATCATCATCTTCCAGTCTGTCATCGTCTTCAATTATTGTATTATTTTCAAAAGAACTCATATATCCAGTAAAAAATCCAGAATTTGCAGCAGGTAGTATAAGTGCCTTAAGCATATACTGGATAGCAGAATTTCTGTTTATAAAAACATTTGGTTTTTCATTAGAATCATAATTTAACATTCCAATTATTTGTCTGTCTTTGGGGTTATTCATCTCTCTTTCCTCACACTCCATTCATTAATTTTTTTAAAGTCATATACTCTCTGGTTTTGCATTTAAAATATTTTTTTATCTCCATAAAACAGTTATAATTAAATCCTTCATGTACATACCACACCTCACTATAATCATTAAAATTTATGTTATCTTTTACCTGTTCACTCCACTCATCAAAAAATGTTATATTATATCCTTCAAACTGCAGGTTATGGCAATTTTTCACAAAGCAGGCTATCTTAAGCGCCTTATCTTTGTAATGGTTCAGTGCTTCAACCTGTGACAGCAGGCCAGCTGAATAATTTTTGTTTTCCAGCAGTTGTTCTTCCAGTTTTTTCTGGCTGGCACTGTATTCCTGTACAAGCAGCTGCAATCTCTGTATTTCTGCAAGTTGTTTCTTTTCTTCTTTCATGCATATATTGAAATCTTTTCTTAAATTATCCATCTCAATTCTGCTGCTTTTTAATTTTTCCTTTAATTCTTTATTTTTTTTCTGTAGCATAGTATTTTTTTCTTCCAGTCCATCTTCTATACCAGGTTCATTATGGCCTTCTTCTGTACCAGAATCATTTATGCTATACAATCTATTGCTATCTGCTGCTTGTCCGTTATCCATGTCTGGACGGCAAAGCCCAAGTTTTTCTTCAATGCTGCTGCGTGCTTTAACATCACTAATCCAGTCTTTTGCTAACTGGATTAATGTCTTGTCTTCTGCCTGTTCTATTGGAAATTTATCTATTACATCTAAAATTAAAAAATAGTTGCTTATATTTTTTTTATTTCTCCGTATAAGGCTGCTGTTAATTATATTTTGAGGGGCATTATACGGTTTATTTGAAAATCCATGCACTTCAAATCCTCTGGTTGCTGCCTGTTTTATAATACTTCGTTTATCACCTTTGTTTAATAAAGAAATCAGTCCTTTGACAAATTCTAACTCGCTCACATAGTTTCCTCCATTCACACACACCTTTTATATTGTATATTCTATCATGGCTGCCACAAAAAAACAACCCGGGCAGTTTTTACGGCTTGCACATAATTGTGACAATTTAATAAAAAAATGTCATTTTTTTGCCAAAAAGTGTAGACTTTAATGCTTTTTTGTGCGAAAATAGAATCAGTACTGTGGCTTTGTGCCACAGATAAAAAGCATTATTGAAAGGAGCATGAACATGATTTATTCACAGGAAGTAGAAAACATGTGCCCAGTTGCCCAAGGTGTTGCCCATGGCTGCGCACCTATCCCAGAGGAAGCAAAATGGGTTAAAGCAAAGGAAGTAAAGGATATCTCTGGTTTTACACATGG
>DKXQ01000261.1:52278-81007 GCA_002493085.1 Lachnoclostridium sp. UBA7122 | reverse complement strand
TTACTATAAATAACTTTATAATGCAATAACAAACACGAAAAAAGACCTTAAACGTCCTTTTATGGATATATTAAGGTCTTTCCTATTTCACATTATTTAAAATACTCTACTCCTGATTCAAATATATGCTGGTTCTGATTGCCATATATATTTATTGCAACGCCATCTCCAATGCGTTCTGAGTGTACCATTTTACCAAGTACACGACCGTCAGGACTTGTAATTCCCTCAATAGCTGCATATGAACCGTTAGGGTTGTAATATTCATCCATTGTTGACTTGCCTGTAAGGTCTACATACCTTGTTGCAACTTGACCATTTTCAAAAAGTCCTTTAATAATTTCACTATCTGCAACAAAACGTCCCTCTCCATGTGATGCAGGTACAGAATAGACATTTCCAAGTCCTGCCTTTAAAAGCCAAGGTGACTTGTTAGAAACAACTTTAGTATATACCATTTTAGAAACATGACGTCCAATACTGTTTGTTGTAAGTGTTGGCGAATCTGTCGTTTGTGGTTGTATCTTTCCATACGGAACAAGTCCCAGCTTTATAAGTGCCTGAAATCCATTGCATATACCAAGTACAAGCCCATCACGTTTCTGTAAAAGCTCATGTACTGCATCCATTATGCGAGGATTTCTAAAAACTGATGCAATAAACTTAGCTGAACCGTCTGGTTCGTCACCAGCGCTGAAACCGCCGCAAAACATAAGTATCTGTGCTTTTCTTAAAGCCGCCTCAAAGGCAGCAGCAGATTCTGTAATTTGGCTTTCTGTCATATTTTTAAATACAAGTGTGTTAGTTTTTGCACCTGCAAGCTCAAATGCTTTTGCTGTATCATACTCACAATTTGTACCAGGGAATACTGGAATAAACACTTCTGGTTTTGCAACCTTATTTGTAGATGTATACACTGTCTTTGCATCAAATAATTTATCTTCAAGCTCAGTCTGCACAACATTTGATTTGGTAGGAAATACTCCCTCAAGCCTTGACATCCATGACTTGACAGCATCTTTTATTGGAATTGTAATGCCATTATACTCAAACTCTGCACTATCTGTTATATCTGCAATCTTTTTATATTCTACAGTAATCTTACTAATATCATCTGCTTCAACTTCTGCAATTATTGAGCCATAATCTTTTTCAAATAAATCATTGGAACTTACACTGTCATCTATTCTTACACCAAGCCCATTGCCAAATGCCATTTTACTTACAGCTTCACATATGCCGCCAAAGCCTATAGCGTAAGCTGACTTTATCACTCCTGCCTTAATCATTTCTGTAATCTGTCCATACATTTCCATAAGTTGTCCATATACAGGTAGTGAGTATTTATCTTTTTCAATATCAAACTTGACAAGCACATTTCCTGCTTTCTTAAGTTCTGGTGATATTATATCTTGTACCTTTGCAATATCTACAGCAAATGAACAAAGTGTAGGAGGGACATCAATATCATTAAATGTGCCTGACATACTGTCTTTGCCGCCTATTGATGCAAGTCCGAGATTTATCTGCGCATCATATGCACCAAGCAAAGCAGCCATAGGTTGCCCCCATCTTTCTGGATTTTCTCCAAGGCGTTTAAAATATTCTTGGAATGTAAAGCGTATCTTTTTATAGTCACCACCTGAAGCAACTATCTTTGCAACAGAAAGTATTACTGCATATACAGAACCATGGAACGGACTCCAACTTGCAAGATATGGGTCTAAGCCATAGCTCATCATTGTAACAGTGTCACATTTACCTGAAAGCACAGGAAGTTTTGCCACCATTGACTGTACAGGCGTAAGTTGATATTTGCCTCCATAAGGCATATATACACTTGCTGCACCAATGGAACTGTCAAACATTTCAACAAGCCCTTTTTGTGAGCATACATTTAAATCACTTAAAGTATCAAGCCATGCATTTTTAAATGTATCTTTGTCAAGTATGCCACTGCTGCTGTCAAAATTATACTGTTTCTTATCAAAGTAATTGTCTTCCTTTTCAGGAATAGAAACAACAACATCCATTTCCTGATGTGCTCCATTAGTGTCAAGAAATGCTCTTGATATATCTACAATCACATTACCTCGCCACTTAATTACAAGCCTTGGCTCTTTTGTAACCTCTGCCACTGTTACCGCTTCAAGGTTTTCTTCCTTGGCAAGCTTTAACATCTTATCTACATTTTCTTTTGCTACTACTACTGCCATGCGCTCTTGAGATTCAGAAATAGCAAGTTCTGTGCCATCAAGCCCTGCATATTTCTTAGGCACTTTATCAAGGTCAATCTTAAGCCCATCAGCTAGTTCACCTATTGCAACTGATACACCACCAGCTCCAAAATCATTACACTTCTTAATAATAAGACTTGCTTCTTCACGCCTAAAAAGTCTTTGTATTTTGCGTTCTGTAGGTGCATTACCTTTTTGCACTTCTGCTCCACATACATCTATTGACTGTGTTGTATGCGCCTTAGAAGAACCTGTAGCACCGCCAATTCCATCACGACCAGTACGACCGCCAAGTAATATAATAATGTCCCCTGGTTCACTATTTTTACGTATTACATTGCGGCGTGGTGCTGCACCCATAACAGCTCCTATCTCCATACGCTTTGCGACATAATTAGGGTGATATACTTCATTTACCAGTCCAGTTGCAAGACCAATCTGGTTGCCATATGAACTATACCCTTGTGCTGCACCAGTTACAATTTTTCTCTGAGGCAGCTTACCAGGTAGTGTATCTTTGATATGAACAGATGGGTCTGCAGCACCAGTTACACGCATAGCTTGATATACATAGCCACGACCTGAAAGTGGGTCACGTATAGCACCGCCAAGACATGTTGCTGCACCGCCAAAAGGCTCAATCTCAGTAGGGTGGTTATGTGTTTCGTTTTTAAAGAATACAAGCCATTCTTCTGTTTTTCCATCAATTTCAACAGGTACGATTATAGAACAGGCATTAATCTCATCTGACTCTTCCATATCATCAAGTTTGCCGTCAGCTTTAAGCTTGCGCATACCCATAAGCGCAATATCCATAAGAGAAACATATTTATCTGACCTGTCTTTAAAAAGATTATATCTGGCATTTAAATATTTTTCATATGCATTAACAATAGGCTCTTTATAGTAGCCATCTTTAAATTCTACATTTTTAAGCTCTGTAAGAAATGTTGTATGGCGGCAATGGTCAGACCAGTATGTGTCAAGTACACGTATCTCAGTGACAGATGGGTTTCTGTTCTCCTCTCCAGCAAAATATTTCTGTATATAAAGAAAATCTTTAAATGTCATTGCCAAGTTAAGAGAATCATAAAGAGCTTTAAGCCTATCCTCTGGCATATCTTTAAATCCTTCAAAAACTGCCACATTAGCAGGCTTATCAAACTGCTGCACTAAAGTCTCTGGCTTTTTCTCATCTGTTTCACGTGAATCAACAGGATTAATACAATATTCTTTTATTCGCTCTGCTTCTTTATCTGTAATCTCTCCCTCAAATATATAAGTAACAGCTGAACGTATAACAGGATTCTCTTTTTCATCTAACAACTTAACGCATTGCTCCGCAGAATCAGCCCTCTGGTCAAATTGTCCTGGAAGGTATTCTACAGAAAATACAAGGCTATTGTCATTACAAGTAAACTTCTCTTCGTAATAATCATCTACCGGAGGCTCTGAAAATACAGTAACAAGTGCTTTATTATATATTTCTTCACTTAAATTTTCAACATC
This sequence comes from Lachnoclostridium sp. UBA7122, assembly GCA_002493085.1. Taxonomy (GTDB): domain Bacteria; phylum Bacillota; class Clostridia; order Lachnospirales; family Lachnospiraceae; genus Butyribacter. Next base: position 77,261 of record DKXQ01000261.1, on the reverse strand, counting down.
ATAACGAATAAGTATGCGCACATTACAAAGCCCATTAATGCCAAGATAACGCCTTATTTCTTCTTTCAGCTCTTTAGCACGCACAGCATATGGTGTTTTTTTCTCAACATAAATTCTTCTAACACTTCCCATAGTATATCCTCTTTACTCTGAAGCACCTGATGAGGCGTCTTCACTCATTTTTTGCAAATCCTCTGCTGTAACTATACCTGTTGTAACAGCACCAATAGTTACAGAATCCCATATCTCATTATTAACCTCAGTACTATAACTTTCTTTGAGGTTATTATACCATTCTTCGTATTTTTCTTGCTGTGCAGCACTAATTGCAGCGTCACATTCTTTATCATAAGCCTCTGTAGAATTATTATCTATCATTTTGACAAATACATAATATCCAGCAGAATCATCTATAAACACATTAGAAATTGTGCCATTTTTTAAAGCTTTAATTCTCTTTAAATTCTTATCAGAAACATATGACCAGCCAGATTTTTCAGTAAAATTGCCTGTATCATATTTTATATCTGATTCTTCTTCATTTTCAATAAGCTTTGAAAAATCCTCTGCCTTTGCAGCTTTCTTTGCAAGAGCTTTTATCTCTTCTGCAAGAGCTTTCTTTTCATCGTCCGACAATTCAGATGAATTGCCATCGTCATCTGTAGATGTCAATGGTGCATAATAGTATTCAATATCATACTGACGGTTGTCTTCTTTAGAAATATCTGCAATGGCACTCGCTTCATCAACATCTTTATTCAGTATTTCCTGTTGGTCTGCTTTATACCTATCTGCAAGAATCCTCTTTTCAAACCTATTAGAAAGTTTGCTCTTTGATATATCAAGCTTTAATTTTTGAGTTGCTGTAAGCCCTTTTAATGCGTCATCTGCTTGCTTTGCTGCCTCGCTTTTCTCTTCATCTGTAATATCATACTGAGCATTCTTTGCCTCTTGATACAAAATTTCATACTCTGTCTCTTTATTTATAATTTCCAGTTTAAGTCCCTCTGAATTAGAAGTGCCTGCATCAATAGAAGAATCTTCTCCCTGATAAGCAACATCCCATACAGACTGTCCCATCATATACTGATATGTTTCGTCCAAAGGAAGATACTGGCTTTCCCTTTCATATATAGGATACATCATGTCATCCATAGTCATCTTTGTATTATTAACAGTCAATACTCTCCGTGGTTTTAACTGCTGCACACCAACACCCACACAAAGTACAAGTACAATTACGACACATATTGTACCTAAAATAAATGGCTTTTTACTTGATCCACCGCCTCCATCACCTAATACTCTGTTATTTGCAGCAGGTACACCTGCCTTATTTAAATTGCTTTCAGACTTGTCTTGTTGGTTAATTAATTTTTTTGCTGAATTCATTTTTTGCTCCTCCACAGTGTAATGTATATAAAACGCTATTTTCTATTCTACTAAAATTCAGCAATAAGTCAAGACAGAAAATGTGACAAGAATTTGAAACTTTTCAAAATAATTATAAAAGCTGCCTGTTACTTATTGTTATTCGTAACAAGCAGCCACTCTATACACGATGTACGGTGCCGTCCTCATAAAACTTTCCGTCTTCCATAAATCTTTATGCCAGTACTGATAAATGTGCTTCTCTGGTTTGTTCTTCAAATAATAAAAGTATTGCATCGACAACAGTATGACAAAGTTCTACAATATATTCACAATCACGATTCACGGCACTTTGCATTCTGATATAAATTTCATGCATATTTTGAACAAATGTCAATATTGCACTTGGGGAATAAACCTTATCTGCTAAACGCTTTCTTACTGCCTCTGGGCTATGGACATAAGAACGAATTGCATATTTTAATTCTTCTTCATAAGCACAATGGTCTTTCAGTTTCCCAGGGTAATTAGCATTATGTGGAAAGGTAAAATAATCGGCTATATAATGTACTATCACTCCCAGATGCCTGCAAAAGTAACAATCCGCTCCCTTTGCCACATCAAAATGTGAAACCAATTTTCCGAATTCTTTCTTAAGAAAATCAAAGGAATCCTCAAAAGTATGCTTCCTAACAAGAAATGATGGAACGCAGTCTGGTAATATACTACCTATATAGAATGAACCTTTATGATTTCCTAGTATCTCCATTCCCTCACTGTTCATCAAATACCAGGCTAATGAAATATGGGATTTTTTACGCATATCCCCCTCCTATCCTGACATACACGATACACATCGCTGCCTTTTTCAACTGTCCTAATTGTAACTCATTTAATTCATTTTTGCAATAGTTTTATTACAATTTAACAAAAATTTCTTAGACATTTTTTGCTAATAAAATTTCTAGTTCATTTATAGATATTTTTTTGTATGCATCTTAAATATCTTTCCAGATTTGAAAGCCCATATAATGCCGCTAAAAGCATTACTGATAAATGATTTGTAAAGTATCTTGCTGAAGTCTCCCAAAACATTAAAAACAGCCAAACGCCAAAAAAAGCAATCCAAAGTGCAGACATTTCTGCTGTCAATATATTTTTTCCCATTAAATTACTTACAACACCCAAAAACATCAAAAACATTATAGTTATAAATACGCCAAGACACAGTGTTTGGTAGTCATTATAATTTTCACTAGAATACAAAATCCACTTATGCCATATTGATTCTTCCACAGGTTCATCATCCAGAAAATCAGATAAAGCATAAGTGCCATCCCCAAAACACTTTATTGTTTTTTCTTTCCACAATTCAAGTGTACCACTAATCCCAAGTTCTCTATATCGATTTATAATTTCTGCCTTTAGTGCTTCGTTACGTTCTTCTATATCCGTAAATGACCTTGTAAAATCATAATCTGCTGGATTATAACTTCCATTTCCATGTGCTCCCATCATTATCCAATGAAGATATGGTGTATTTTGTATTTCTGCCTGTTCTCGTGTCAAAAGATTTGAATATATAATATAGTTTGCTGCAGTGAATACAGAACTAATAACTATTAAATTAATACTTGCCATTAAAAGAAATTGTTTCAATCCATAAACCAAAAATATTTCTATCCCTACAGCTATGACAATAATAGCAACTGTAAATTTTATTTCCATCCCACATGCCACAATTAATGCCATAAGAACATACCATAATACTTTTTTCTTAAAGGAATTTGCGTCTTTTGAATACAAATATAAAAGATAAAATAATGCTGGAGCAGCAAGTGACATAATATCTGTATAAAATACAGCAGCAGCAAAGTATAATGGTATACATAATAACAGCAGAACCATTGCTGTAACAGCATATTCATTTCCAAAAAGTTTTTTACTTATCCAGATTACACTAAACCGAAACACTGTTACTGCTACACTTCCTAATACAATAGCCGTCATAAAATAATCTATTCTAGTACCAAATATAGCATGAATTATTGTAAAATATCCTTTAAACAAGAGCATAAGCCCTAAATTATTAGGAAAATAATAAAAATAATCTGCATAATTGTCGATATTTCCTTGTTCTATCCAAGAAATTGCACCATTATATACAGAACCTAAATCCCACATTGGTGTATAACGCACTTGATTTCCAAAAATAATCTGTAATATAAAAGTAAATAACAAATAAAAAAATAACAATATTTTTAAGTATTTTTCAAAAAAATAGTGATATTTTTCTGCAAAATTTTTAACTAAACATAAACATCCCAAAACCAAAACTATTATAAATAGCAATGGTAAAAGTTTGACAGTGTTATCTGCACGATACATGCATACTTCAAATGTTACAAATGTAATACATAACAAAAAAAGTATCTTTATCCCATAGAGACATATTGTCTTAACACCTTTTTTCTTTACTTTTGTCATAATAAATCAACACTGTTTGTTCCTTCAATATAATATTAATGTCCACTAATATTCTTACAACGATACAAACAAACTTCTCCTTCTTGATGTACTAATTCTGCATTTTCTAAAAAAATATCATCAGAAGTAATATTAAAATTATTTCTTTCACTATTGCTTATATAAATATATTTTACATTGTATTGATTAAAAAGCTCTATATTTTCTGGATTTTCAAACATTTCACGAACTGCATCTTCTTGAGTAGAATATTGCAATCCATGGAAATACAAAAAAGTGCCACTGCCACATACAATATTTCTTCCAGTTAATGCTGCCACTTCATTATTATAGCGTGTATCTGTAAGAATTACATCTGTTGGCTCAGTATTTTCTTCAATATACTTGCACATAGCAATACTGTCTCTGCTATACAACTGATAATTTGACACATATTCCCTACCCATTGTAAGAATTGCTGAAATGCTTCCAAGGAAAAATGCTATACATAACAGCGCAGTACTTGCCATTTTACATACATATTGTTTTAATATCTTGGTAACATCTATTAGATAACTTGCTCCAGCAATACACATAAACAAGTATGATATATATAGAAGCTTATTGTTATCATAAACATTTGGCTGAAATACTATAAGTTCTGCTACAAACCAGATGGCAAAAATTGGCAATGCAATAAAATAGTCCATTTTCTTTGAAAAAAACAATGCCATAATTGCAAGTATTAAAACAATTCCAATATTTTTTATATAAAAGAAAATATATAAATCATTAAGATTTGCCCAATTAAAATATCCTCTAGTAAACTGTTCTCCCTGTGCCTGTTGGAAAGTCCAGTTAAAAAGTTGTGGAAGCGCAAGTATTAAGACAATTCCAAGCAGTATTGCCCAATTTAATATAACATCACGAGTATTCTCATTATTTAAGCATTTAAGTGCTAAAAATACACAAATTATCACTGTACATATTATTCCAATCAAAGCAATTATAAAATAAACGCTTTCATTAACTGTACTTTTTAATCTTGCAATATCCAAGCCACACATCAACGCCAAAATTCCTACAAAAAGCCAAATAGCAATTTTATTTGTTCTTTTTTCTTCTATATCTGTATTATTTTTTAAACTGCTGGCAGAACATATCAGCCACATTGCACATACAAACGCCATTGCAAGAAAAGAGTGTGTATGTATTAAAGGCAAAGCACCAGCCATAACTGCTGTAACTATAAAATACTTTCTGTTTTTTAATAGTACTGCACGATAAAGTATATAAAGCGATGGTATAAGTATAGCCCATCCAAATAATGTTGCACGTTGTGGCAGAAGCATATCCACAATAATATTTGACCAACGTATATTTTTATCTGTAAAATTAGTTGGTGTTTGGTAAAATTCTGTAAAAATTCTTAAAAAAATTGATTTATCTTCTCTTACACCATCAATAAAATACAATATTCCAAAACCACCATTAAAAAAGAAGAAAAGCCATGCAACAACAGCTTTTACTTTACTTTTTAACATCTCTTTTGCAAGTAATAGGACACCATACATTACATGCAAGACAGCAAAAAGCATCGGAAACATATATGCAAAACGCAAGCTACTTCCCCATAAATATATACTTGAAGAATTTGTTTCACATAAAAATGGATAAGAAAGTTTAGTGCCAGGAAGCAATGAATATTCTGGTGGAAATTTACCTTGCTTTGCAATACTGCTTATAAAAGCAAGGTGCATATTCATGTCGCCATTTGTAGCTTGTCCTGTATAGATATTTCCATCATTGTCATATGGTATTGTATGTGAAAATAATAATACGACAAAAAATATAAAAACAGGCAATACAATTAAAAGATAGCCATATTCACAAATATACCATTTTATATTTTTTTCAGATACACTGGAATTATTTACTGCATCTTTAGCACTGTTTTTATCAATATTTTTTTGTTCCTTTAATTTATTATGACAGAAAAAATAAAAACAAATTGTTATAACAAAAGTTACTATTAACGCTACAATATGTGACTGTTTATTAAAACCCATCATCATTGAAAACAATACTGGCATCCATTCTGTAAGTAAATTTCCAAATACACTTCCTAACAATACTTTTCCTATGCTTGATTCACTTTTTAATATATTAAATGATAAAATAAATCCAAAAATTTGAAATAACAAAAAATATCCTGCACCCATAAGGTTTCCAATTAAACTTCCGTCCATATCAATAATTGCCTTTCAAAATTATGTTAAAATTTCTATGCTTTATTCCACTGACATTATCTGTTTTTGCTTTAGATTTTCTCTGCAAAAAGCTATTGCAATCACAACTAAGATATGCTATATTATAGACACAAAGAAAAAGGAGCAGCCGCCCACAAGGGGTTGACCGTTGAAACAGGTTAGCAATGCCACCCTACAACTCGCCAAAGTACAAGGGTGGCTTTTGCTATGTAAGGCTACTTACAAAACGTAAACACGAATGTAAGCAATGCCAGAAGGAATATGCCAAATGTCAGCAACTCCATAAGAGAAATATGAATCTTATGTTTCTTATGTTTTCTCTTTTTCATAGCATCACCCCCATTCTCTTTAGAATGAGGTCAACACACCCTGTAACACGGTTGCTCCTTTGAGATTATAACACATCTTTTGATGCTTTACAACAATATTTTTAAATACTTCATTTACATTGCATCACTGTATGACATACAATAAGGTGTTGCCGAAATATCAACACCTTTGTCGCCACCCTTTATATCGTTGTTTCATAATTCATGCTGTGACACTATCCAGCCACTTGACAATTCCCCTTTTCCTCTGTAAAATGTTGTTTGTGTCATATAATACAATACATAAACAATATTTTAATTTTTGAATGGAGTGATTATTTGGATTCTGGGGACGCGTCGAAGATAGCAATATTATTTATACTGCTGCTTCTCTCTGCTTTCTTTTCATCAGCAGAGACTTGTTTGACAACTGTAAACAAAATGCGCATAAAATCTATGGCAGATGAAAATATTAAAAATGCTGCGCTGGTTCTCAAGCTTATTGAAAACCCTACTAAGCTTTTAAGCACGATTCTTATTGGCAACAATATAGTGAACCTCTCTGCATCTTCACTTACTACTACATTCGCTATAGGACTGGCTAAAAAGGCTGGATTGGCAACAATGGAAAGTATTATTACAGGAGCAGCTACAGGCATACTTACAATACTAGTAATTGTATTTGGTGAAATAATCCCAAAGTCATTTGCATCTATGAACAGTGAAAAAATGTCACTTATATATGCAAAGCCTGTCTATATGCTGACTAATATACTCTATCCGCTTTCTTTTATATTTGACAAACTTTCAAATGGGCTTCTTAAATTGCTGCATATAAACAATGCTGAACGCCCTGCAATAACAGAAAATGAACTTCGTACAATTCTTGATTTAAGTCACGAAGAAGGTGTTATTGAGACAGTAGAGAGAAAAATGATTACAAATGTTGTCGATTTTGGAGATTCTCTTGCAAAAGATGTTATGGTACCCAAAATGGATGTTGAATTTGCCAGTGTAGATTTATCATATGATGAACTTATAGGATGTTATTCTAAAGAAAAATATTCACGTATGCCTGTATATAATGACAGTCGTGACAATATTCTTGGAATAGTAAACCTAAAAGATGTATTTTTCTATCATGGGTCTAAAGAAGATTTTCATATTACTGATGTAATGAGAGAGGCTTATTTTACCTATGAATACAAAAAAATCTCAGAACTGTTTTTTGAGATGAAACGAGACTCTATTACAATGGCGATTGTACTTGACGAATATGGTGCAACGTCAGGTATACTTACAATGGAGGACTTAATCGAAGAGATAGTTGGCGATATACGTGATGAATATGATGCGAATGAAGAAGATGATATTACAAAGATAGATGATGAAAATTATATTTTGCTTGGTATAGCCAAGCTTGATGATATTGATGAACTTCTTGGAATAAAAATACAATCTGAAGATTATGATTCTATAGCTGGTCATATAATCAATCTGCTTGGTCACTTTCCATGCGCAGGTGAATCTGTTACAGATGAATTTGCTAGATACACAGTTATTGAATCATCTAAAAATCGTATAGATAAAGTAAAACTTCACATTCTTCCAAGACCAGAAGATGATGAAGCTGAAGAAAAAAGTAAAAATTTGGACAGTGAATCTGAAAATTAAAAATATAATAGCAGTTCCATCTGTATTTTCCTTTAATAGAAGACTAGATGGAACTGTTTTTTTTGATAATATTATTTTTTACAAAATATTATGAAATACTGTCAGGCTTACAATTTTCAAATACACATTTTGCAATTTTTATACCCATTGCTTTATCGATTGCACCTCCACTGTACTCTGACACGCATCTTCTAAATACACAGTTATTTATAAATCCTTTTTTCCCATATATTTGCACTCCAGCACCACTCTTTGCACGACAGTTTATAAACACACATCTGTCAATATTGCCGCCTTGGCTGTATATCGCTCCTTTCTGACAAAAGTTAAATATGCAGTCTGATATTTCAGGCTGATATGCATTATAAATTGCACGTCCTCCACTCATATTGCGAAAAAGAGATTTTGTAACATTTATTCTAGTTCTCAATATATTTATTCCGCCAGTCTTTAACATTCCATCTATCTCACAATGATAAATAATACATTCTTTTGCATTGTCAAGATATACCATATCATTACTTTCAAGATAATTAGAAATAAGCTTTGTGTTCTTTATTATTAACTGTCCTTTACATTGCAAAGGATAATTCAGGTAAATATTTGCATTTTCTATAACAAGTTTTCCGTTGTTTTCAATTAATATAGGACAGTCTATTATCGTAGATACATTAATATGATATTCATCTTTTATTATTAGCGGTTTTTTCAGTGCTATATGCTGTACTATCTCTGCTCCCGTAGGGTGACAATCAAAATATTTTAAATTATTTATATTGCCATCTATTCCACCAGAATAATATACTGCTGCACCATAGTCTGCCACATTACACCTTGTAAAACGACATTCTGAGATAACAGTATCGCTTATGCCATAGACAGCTCCTCCACGCTTTGCCTCACAGTCATAAAAACGGCAGCCTGTAATATTGACCTTGCCGCCTCTTGCCATAATCGCACCACCATCTTCTGGTGAATAACAATTAGAAAAGCTTGTATCTGTAATGTTAAGTTCTTTTCCCCAGAATCGCACCGCTGCACCTCTGGTAGTGTTATATATATTGGAATTTTGTATACTTACAACACCTTCTTGGGCTCTTATAAACATTCCATAATTGCGGCAATCGGCTTCTACAAAAGAAAGTTCTGCGCTGCTGTCAGCATTGTGCAAATTTATACATGCTCTATGATTTCCTGATTTACGTACAATTTTAGAATTAGTTATAACAAGACTGCCGCCTTCAAGTGCTATATTGCCAAATATTCGTATAACAGCATTATCTATTACAAGGCTCATGCCATTTTTTAAAACTATATCTTCATAAATATTGCATTTATCAATTAGTCTAAAATATTTCTTCTCATTTAAGATTTTTTGTGTAAATTCAGTTGTTTCTGTAATCTGCATTATGTAGTATTTTAAATCTGATATTTCCAGTCCTTTTATTTTTTCTTCAAGAATAGCTGCAAACCTCTGACACTCTTCGACATTTTCTTCATATGCATATTCAACAAATCTTTGAAGAAGTGACATTTTATCTCTTGATACTCCGAAAAGTCTGGCAAAAAGTTCTATGGATTTTTTACTGTCTTCTGCTATGTTTCCATCATGTATTGACACATTAATAAGATCCATTATAAGAAAAGCAATATCTTTAACTGTTGTAAGATGATCAAGCAGATAATCTACCACTGTTGCATTATCTCTGGATTTTCTCATTGCCCAAGCAATATCAGATGATTCTAGTTTAAGTCCTGCTTTAATAAGGCGTTCTAGTTCAAAGTTATTTAAAGGTGCTATACTTTTGTCTACTTGAGCCTGTAGAATTATAGCCGCACAATATATAACTTTAAAATCTTTTGGCATTGTACAAAGCGGATGTTCAGGTGTCATCCACAGTTTTCTTCTCATATTAAACTTTGTAAGAATATCTAAAATCACACTAACCACCTCCACTAACGCACTGTAAGCTCAAAATCGTCCTCGTATACATTAAATATCTCTGTTCCAGCAGGAATACAATTATTACATTCACAGCTACTTACGAACTGTCCAAATTTTTGATATTTAAAATAAACTGCTGAACCAAGATAAACTGCCCTGCACTTGTTAAAAATACAGTTTTCAATCTTTACACTGCCAATAGATTCAGACTGTATAGCACCACCATAATCTGCTACAGACTCATTAAATATGCATCTTGACATAGTCATTTTAGCAGAGCCAAAAAGTGCAACTGCACCTGCATCATTGTTAAAAAATCTGGTATTTTCTATAATGAATGAAAGACCATTAAAATTTATTGCACGCTCTATGGCTGTTTTTCGTATTTCACTTTCTTTAATAATAAGTCTGCCAGCTTCCTGCCTTAAAAACCCACAATTTTTCTCACAGTCAATAAATGAATTTTCTATATTAGCTACAGCAGTTTCTTTAAAATCCATCCAGTATGGCTCTTCGCACTCTTTTACCTTTACCCTTGCCTCCTTTAGTCGTACTCTGCCACCAGTAGTTTTTATCATACCTTTCATAGTTATACTAGCTCCATTTATCAGTAAAGAGCCACCACGCTCTATTGTTATATTACCGTCTATTTCTACAGGTTTATCTAATATAACTGTCTGTCCCGCCCTGATATTAATATTTTCATAATGCTCTTCCATATAGAATTCTGGGAAAAAGTACACAAGAATCTTATAGCTTATATCATAACCTTCATTTTGAAATTCTCTATAACACTTTATTGCCGCCTCTACATCATTTTCCTTTGCAGCTTTATTAAACTTTTCAAAAAATGTGCACTCTACATCTGAAAACCTAAAAACCTTTACATAGTTTTCAAGAATGCCTTTACAGTATTCTTGTGACCACAGAGATAATCTGTACAATTTGTATATATCTGCCATAAAACAATACTGTGTTTCTTTGTTGTTGACTTTTTTAAAAAATTCTGCAATCCTAAAATCAAAATAATTGTTTATATCAACAATTATTTGGCTTCTGCTTTTCTGTGAAATACATATACTGTCAAGCATTGTCTCAAAACAAGACTGCAATTCTGTAACAGCTTTTAGATTGCCAACTGCCATCACACCAAGTCCATAACAGTAAAGATATTTAAAGCTTTCATCTCTATCTGACATTGGATGGCTCTTATATTCAAGTTCACTTTGGCGTTTTTTCAAGTATTCCAGAATATCCATTCATATCACCACCTATTTGATTATCTTTCTATAGATTATATACTTTCTATGGATTTAAATCAAATACCAAAAATCATGATACAAGTGGATTTAAATTGTTTATAGAATTATTTTGATAGATTTCCCTTTTTCTTTTACGGATATCTAATAGATTTTTTTTAACCATTATAGAAGATTTTTTACAATGACGCATAAAATATTCATTCTCCCTGCTCTGCGCTTTTTCATAATTTCTGTTTAAAAACTGTAGCGCCTGTCCCTGGGATATGGATTCTGATAATCCAGTATTATATGGAATAATTCCAATTTTATCTTTGGAGATATGGTATTCATAACATATCCTCCGGTAGTTAAATAAAAGCTGTGGTTTGTATGAACCAACCAGATAAATAGCTTTTTCCTGTATAGATGAATAATTGTCAAAGAATTCCCTCAATGCTATTTTATCCTGTATAAGATTTACAACTACCATATCAGCTTCATTTAAAATTAAATTAGAACTTAGATTCTCATTGCGCTCAGTATCTATAAATATATTATCTGCAAATAGTTCAAGGTTGTAAAAAAGTTCCCTATAGACAAGACTGAATTCATAATTAAATACTTCTTTATTAACTATATAACTTTGTGGAAGATAGTACATATTTGTATACAACAGCGGCAATGCTGCATGGCGCAACAGTTCTTCTCCATTGCCTCCTGAATACAGCCTTTTAAGAACATATTCAATTCCGTCCCTGTTATAGTACCTTCCGCTTTCTTTAAGACGTTCTGTCTGTTCTCCTGAAAGCACTATGTCCGCTATGCTGTTTATGCTGTAATGGTTTTCCAGAAGCACAGCCTTTCCAGCCCCGGCAACTGATGCCAGTGCCGAAATACAGACCATATTTGTTGTTACCCCGCTTTTTCCTTTGATATTACTCCAAAAAGCTATCTTCACTATTTCCTCCATTCTGCTAACTTGTTGTTAGACTCCCAACCATCTGGATTTCCCTTGCCATTTTTCTTTAGAACTAAATATATAATATCCCAGTTTTATAGTTTAGTAAAGAAGTTTTTTAGTATTATAATAAATTTCTACATATCTTACAAATTTTAATGTAATATTTTTATCTAAAAATTAACAATACCATCTATATGATGGTATTGTTATTGCTATTACTATTTTTACAATACTCTTTCAAATAAAATCTGGAATGATGGATAGCTGCCAGGCTTTGCAAGGACAGGAAATCCATACTGCATAAGCCCGCTTCCAGGATACACCTTTCCATTTTCTGTATTTTTATAGTATTTTGTACTATCAAGCCCCTGAAGTTTAATATAAACTACAGGCATATTACCATGTACATTTAAAAGTATAATGCTTAACAGAACCGTCTCTTTGCTACTGTCAATAACTTCCCATACACCCAGACCGTCTTTAAATGGATTACTTAAACGGTAATAATGTCCTTTTTTAAGCAGTGGTGCTAATTTATGGTAATTCTGGATTTGTTGTTTTATCTTAGTTTTTTCATCCTGTGTAAGAGCCATTAAGTCCAGTTCATAGCCAAATGCACCTGTCATGGCTACACAGCCTCTTATATCTATATCTGTTACTCTCCCTGTCTGATGGTTTGGTACAGCAGATACATGTGAACCTGTAACAGATAGTGGATAGCAAAAAGATGTGCCATACTGTATGTATATACGGTCGACAGCATCTGTATTGTCACTGCACCAGATTTGTGGTGTGTAATACATCATGCCTGCGTCAAACCTGCCTCCACCGCCAGAGCATCCTTCCCACAGTATATCAGGAAAAGCACCTGTCAGCCTGTCTAAAAGCGAATACACGCCAAGCATATAGTCATAAAGGACATTTCCCTGATAAACAGCATTTATTGAATAAACATCTGAAATGCTGCGGTTCATATCCCACTTAACATAATTGATTTCACACTGGCACAATACAGATGATATGCTGTCAAACATATACTGTACAACCTCTGGATTGGAAAAGTCAAGTATAAGCTGATTGCGTCCTCTTACAGGTTTTTTGCCTGGAATCTGCAGTGCCCACTCTGGGTGGCTGCGGTATAACCTGCTGTTTTCTGATACCATCTCAGGCTCAATCCATATACCAAATAACAGCCCTTTTTTATGGATTTTTTCTGACAGGCTTTTAAGGTCCATTCCAAGTTTTTTCTCATTGGCGTACCAGTCTCCAAGTGAACTGTTATCATCATTTCTTTCGCCAAACCAGCCATCATCTAATACAAGAAGCTCAATTCCAAGCTCTGCTGCCTGCCCTGCAAGCTGGCATAGAGTTTCACCATTAAAATCAAAGTAGCAGGCTTCCCAGCTGTTAATTAACACAGGCCTTAACTGGTCTTTGTACTGGCCACGGCATATATGCTCTCTTATGCAGTAGTGGAAGTTCTGGGACAGCCTGTTTAGTCCCATATCTGTATAGGACAGTAAAACTTCTGGTGCATAAAATTCCTCTCCTATGCCAAGGCGGTAGGAAAACATTTCATCTGAAAGCCCCATAAGAAAACGTATCTGGTCAAACTGGTCACGCTCAAACCCAGCAAGGAAGTTCCCACTGTATACAAAAGCTGCGCCATAACATTCTCCTGCACTTTCTGTAGCATCTTCTGCTGCCAGTATAACAAATGGGTTATACTGGTGGCTTGAAGTTCCTCTTTTGCTTCCAATGCTCTGTATTCCATGTGTTACCGGTGTCCTGTTTATATTTCTTTCCATAGCATGCCTTCCATAAAATGTAATAGCATCATAATTGCCATAAAGAAAATCAAGACATGCACTTGCAATCTTTTCTATATAGATATTTTCACTGCCACTGTTTTTAACTTTTACACTACGTGTAATTATATCACAATCTTCAATCACCCCATAAAGCAGTGTCACTTCTATACCTGTGCGGCTGTCTTTAAGCACAATTTCTAAAGTCTGTGCTTTTTCTTCACTATACGCAGCTGGAAGTCCTTTAAGGCTGTATTTCCCATCAGTTATACTGTGTCCTTTATAATGCAGGCTGAAGTCACAACAGCCATTTTCCTCCCGTATTATAAGTGCTACACTCCTGTAATCCCCAGTTCCCTGTACAGGAAATTCCTGTGGAAGCACATCTAGCGAATATGTTCTGTCATTACCTGCTGCATATGGGTTTCCTGAAAAACTCCTGTCAGAATATGTAAGCATATATTCCATTGAAGTATTTACAGTCTTTCCATAGTATAAGTGCAGCAGATATCCATAAGAATCTACTTTTATCTGGTATGTCGTATTTTTTGTATTAAGACTAAATATTTTCTCTGTGTCATTATAAAGTACTGCCATACTATCACCTCTTTTTATTTATTATTTAACAGCGCCATTTGCAACACCTGCTATTATCTGCTTCTGGCATATTATATAAAATATTACTATTGGAAGCAGTGCCAGCAGATATGACGCAAATGCAAGATTATAATTTGTACCAAACTGTGTCTGGAAGTTTAACTGTGCAAGTGGCAGTGTATTGTGGTCTCCTGACATAATTACCAGTGGTGTCATAACATCATTCCATGTACCAAGTGCTGTAAGAATTGCTACAGTTGCATGCATAGGCCTCATATTTGGAAATATAATTGTCCAGTATGTTTTCCATGTGCTTGCACCATCTACTCAGGCAGCCTCTTCAAGCGCAAGTGGCAGGTTTGTAAGATATCCTGAATAAAGCATTGTATTCATAGGCATATAAAATACGACATATAATAAAACTACTCCAACCCAGTTTGACAGACCCATATGGGATGTCTGTTTTACAAGCGGCATCATAAGGATAGCAAATGGCACAAACATACCACTTACAAGATAAAGATAGATAAAATTGTAAAATTTGCTTTTTGCCTTGTTCCTGCCAAGGGCATATCCAATAAGTGAATGAATAACTATTGACAATGCAATTGTAACAAGCGTAATCAGAAGGCTGTTGCCAAGCGAATGCCAGAAATCAGTTACCCTCATTGCTTCCTTAAAATTATCAAGGCTAAAACTCTTTGGAAGTGACAAAAGCCCGCTCATGCTATTAGTCATTTCAGAAGGCTGTTTAAATGCAATTACTACTGTCATATAAAGTGGAAATATAATTGTTATAAGACCAATAATTAAAAGCACTGTTATGCCAATATTATATTTTTCAACGTTTTTACCAGACTTTTTTTCCATTATAACTGTTCCTCCTTTTTACCAAGAAATCCCATCTGGAATACAGATATTGCCACAATTACTACGAAAAACAGAACTGCATTGGCACTCTGGAAACCAAACTGTCCACCACTCATACCATTGTTGTAAATAAGGTATGATATAGATTCTGTACTCTGTGCCGGACCACCCTTTGTCAATGACATAATCTGGTCAAATACCATCAGGAAGTTTTTCATACAAAGTACCATGTTAATTGTAAAAAATGGAAGGATAAGCGGGAACGTAAGATGGCGGAATTTATTCCATCCTACCGCACCATCCAGTGAGCCAGCTTCATATACATCTTCTGGCACTGTCTGTAGACCGGATATGTAAATTATAGTGTTCATTGCTATAGATTGCCATGCACAGACAATCATAATTGCAATCCAGGCTGTCTTTGTACTTGCCAGCATACTGCTGCCGCCAAACCCAAACATTTTTGCTATTTCTGGAAGTATATAAGTAAAGAAATAGTTAAAAATATAGCCTACAACCAGTCCGCCTAATACATTTGGCAAAAAATACATGCCACGCAGCGTACTTTTAAACCTGATTTTGCTGTTTAATGCCATTGCAAGAAGCAAACTTATAACATTAACAACAACTGTAGTTAAAACTGCCAGACGGAATGTAAACCAGTAAGATGAGCCAACTCTCGCATCCTGGAATAAATCAATATAATTTCTTAAGCCTACCCAGTCATAACTTCCAAATCCCCTGAAATTTGTAAAACTGTAAATAACGCCTTGTATCAGCGGCAGTGTGTTAAACGTAAAAAACAAAATTACAATAGGTATCGTAATTAACAGAAATGTGCGGCTTCTGCCATTTTTATTACCATCCATCTTTAGCCCTCCTCAAAATTTTTAACTTTTTCAATTAAATCCCTGTTGTAGCGTACCCATGCTTTGTCAAACTTATTTAAAAAGCTCTCTGTATTGCCATCTAAAAGATATGTCTGTACCATAGCATCAACTGACATTTCTGATGGATAAAAGTGGTCCTGGTAATCTGTAACCTTACTTTCTGCAATATATTCTTTCATTCCATCAAGCATTGGTGCAAGCTTAAAGTCTCCCTCTTTACAGGCTATAGAATTCTGGTTATCTATATATGCCTGGACATTTTTGTCTTCTAATAAAAAGCGCAGGACTTCATAAGCTTCTTCTTTATTAGGGCAGTCTTTCATTACACAGAACTGCAAATCTATTCCTGATGTCAGCATATTGCCTTCTTTTGTATCTGCAGCGGGATATACAAATGAATCTATATTCAAATCAGGATTTACAGTTTTAATCTGTGGGACTGCGTAACTTCCTATCATAAACATTGCAGATTCACCCCGTGCAAACGCTGTACAGGCATCATTATATGAATATGCAACTGGTTCAGCTGGTCCATACTGAAGCAGTGTCTTCATCTGCTCTGCAACTTTTACATATTCTTTAGCAAATGTTGTCTCTCCCCTGTTTACTTGTTTACACACATCTGCTGCTGCAAGTGATGATGCTGCACTGTTCCAAGGTGAAAGACACGTCCAGGTATCTTTATATCCCATATAAAACGGAAGAATCCCTGCACCTTTAATTTCTTCACATAATGAAAGCAGTTCATCCCATGTCTCAGGAATTTTCCAGCCATGCTCTGCAAACATATCTTTATTATACAAAATCCCTGCGGCATTTGACATATATGGCACACCATATACACCTTCTACTGGAACAAACTTTAAGTTATCTCCGATATCAAGATAGGTCTGTTTAATGTTTTTAAGCCCGTCAAAATCAGAAATGTCCATCAGTATATCTGCATCAATAAAATTAGCATAGTTAAAATCCCCGCCAATTCCGATGATATCTGGATTGTCCTCTCTTATAAAACGGGTTTTAAGTACCGTTACTGCATCATTAGGTGAACTTATTTTTAACTCAATATTATCATGTGACGAGTTAAATTGTTCTTCTACCTCCTCAAAGTAACTGACTGCTTCTGGCTTGTAGTGTACCAGCTCAATTACTACTTTTCCGTTGTCTGCCTGGCTGCCACATCCAGTAAACAAAACACTGCTGGCGGCTAGTGCCATAAACAAGGAAAACATCTTTCTTTTTGCCATAATCTGACTCTCCTTCCTATAAAAATATAAACTTTTTATAAAGTAAATAAAGTATAACATACCATTATGCGTTGTAAAATACCACTATTTTTCTTCTTTTATGCCAAAATGCTATTTTTTGATTTATATATTGCTATAATGTAGCATTTTGGTATATACTGTCTATGGAGGTGTATTATGCATAGTATGTTATTTTCAATTTTTCCAAATGAAAAATTTATCGACCTTAATTTATACCAGTATGGCTGGGAAAAATGTGAACCTGCACACCAGTATGGTCCTGCTGCCAGAAACCACTATCTTTTCCACTATGTTATTTCTGGTACTGGAATCCTTTATGCAGATAACAAAAATGGAGAAACAAAAACGTATTCTATACGCAGCGGACAAGGTTTCTTGCTGTATCCAGGACAGATAAGCACTTATATTGCTAATGATAAAATTCCATGGGAATATACATGGGTTGAATTTGATGGGCTGCGCGTAAAAGAAATGTTAGATATCGCTGGCTTTTCTTTGGACAAGCCTGTTTACCATGCATACTCTAAAGAATTCCGTGAACACATGATGAATGAAATGCTGTATATTGCAAATCATTCTAACGAAACCCCATTCCATCTTATAGGACATTTATATTTATTTCTGGATGCATTTACACGTTCTGTTGCAGACATGCACTTAAAAAATGGGGGAAAGCTGAGTGATTACTACATAACAGAAGCAATAAATTATATAGAGCAGAATTTCCAATATGATATTTCAATTGAAGATATAGCAAAATGCTGTGGTCTGAACCGAAGCTACTTTGGAAATATATTCCATAAATATGTTGGCAAAACCCCACAGGAATTCCTGATTAATTACCGCATGATGAAAGCTGCTGAACTGCTTAAGATGACAAACCTTTCAATTGCAGATATCGGAAATGCCGTTGGCTACCCTAACCAGCTGCATTTTTCAAGGGCATTTAAAAACGTATATGGAATGTCGCCAAAAAACTGGAAAAACCAAAATAAATAACAACTTCTGTTGTCTTAACTACAGATTTCTATTATGTTTTTTTCTATTGAATAGTGATATACCATATCTGACAGCACTTCTTCAGATACTACACAGCTTGCATTTACTTCACGTACCATTTTTTTCAGTTTTTCTGGCAATATATGCCTGTCATCTGGTATTATAAGCAGTTCATGTATACTGCTTGGTATTATATATAAATCCTCTCCTGCTATATTTCCTATTTCCTTAAGGCAGTCTGGATAAAGTATTGCAGCAGCTCCATTTATTCCTTTTTTATTAGTCAGTACAAATGGTGCTTCTGCATATTGCAAGTTGTAACTGTCTATACTATCAAATACCTCTGGCACTTCTTTTCTTTTACTTTCCAGCATATGTTCCAGCATAGATTGCAAAGGACAGATAACCTTTGGAAACAGTTTTTCTGTATTGCATATGGCAATCTGGTACAGCATTTTTATGGTTATCTTCCATTCTGCCATTATTTTATTAGATATGCGTATAGAGCCAATGCCATTTTCATTCTCCACAACAAGACAGTAAAATATAATTGCAAGGTCAAGAAATGGTATATATGGTATTTCTTTAAGCAGCCTGCTGTTCTTTTCATATGACACAAGCCTGCATACAATTTTATCCATACAATTTCCAATATCCATACTGAAACTGCTGAAGTCTTCATTTTGGAGTTCATTATATTTTTCAGTCATTTCTGCTACAATGCTTTCAATACTTGCTCCCTTTAAATATTCCTGATAATACAGTTGTAAGTAAAAATTAGGTGACACACTTTTACCACTTTCTATAATTACCATACACTCAAGTTCAAATGAGTTATTTTTAACTATATTATGTATTTCAATATTTGCCTCTGGGGCAAAACTTTGCTTTACATAATCTAATAATACATCTTTAAAGATTTTATAAGTGTATTTATCGTCCATTATTCTTCCTCTCTTTCATATACTTATTAACAATATCAAAGTGCCAGACTATATACATCTGGCACTCCAGCTTTTAAAGAAAACCTCTTTGCATAAAAACTACAGTTACTAAAGATAAGTTAAAGCACGGCAATACATCATGTGTAATACTACAATTAGGGAATTATCATGATTTTTTAAGATTCTTTGGGGAAATTCATTTGGTATACTTATTTTGATTTGCACCGCAAAGAGATTTTCTATAAGTATATTACCAGATACTGTTATAACCCACAATATTACAAGTATCTGAAAATAAAATAACAGATTAATGGATTACACAAACCATGTAACTGTATGTTTTCTTATCTGGCTTTTATTTTGTGCAATAGTACTCCTGGCATTATATAAAATATACAAATTGCACAATTTTTAAAGCAAGTATACAGTCAGAAAGCTTATATCTGCGTTGTTTCTGGTATTTTTTTACTACATTGGCAAACAATGGGCTTTAAAAAGCAGAAACCCCAGAATTTTTATCTGGGGTTTCTGCCATATTATAACCAGACAGCCTATTTGTCTGGTTAATTTAAAACTTACTTGCTAAGAAATTCGTCAATGCCTTTTGCAGCAGCTTTTCCCGCACCCATTGCAAGTATAACTGTTGCAGCACCTGTGACAGCATCGCCACCTGCATAAACTGCTGCCTTTGATGTGCTGCCATCAGATTCTTCTGCCACAATGCACTTTCTTCTGTTGGTCTCAAGACCTTTTGTCGTTGAAGATATAAGTGGATTTGGACTTGTGCCAAGTGACATAATAACTGTATCCGCTTCGATTTCAAATTCTGAACCTGGTATCTCTACAGGTCTTCTGCGTCCTGATTCATCAGGTTCTCCAAGTTCCATGCGTATGCACTTTATTCCTTTAACATTGCCATCTTCATCTTCATATATCTCAACAGGATTTGTAAGCAGATCAAATATAATTCCCTCTTCTTTAGCGTGGTGCACTTCTTCCACCCTTGCCGGAAGTTCTGCTTCGCTGCGGCGGTACACAATATGTACATCAGCGCCAAGGCGCAGCGCAGTCCTTGCAGCATCCATAGCTACATTGCCACCACCAACTACAACTACTTTTTTGCCTGCTATTATAGGAGTGTCATACTCCTCATCAAATGCCTTCATAAGGTTGCTTCTTGTAAGGTATTCATTGGCAGAAAAGACACCATTGGCATTTTCACCAGGTATGCCCATAAACCTTGGCAGTCCTGCACCTGAACCAATAAATACTGCATCAAAGCCTTCGTTATCTAACAGTTCATCTATTGTAACAGCCTTGCCTATTACTGTGTTTGTTTCTATCTTTACGCCAAGTGACTTGACGTTTTCTATCTCAGCATCGACAACTTCAGTCTTTGGAAGACGGAATTCTGGTATACCATATGACAATACTCCGCCAGCTTTGTGCAGGGCCTCAAAAATTGTCACATCATAGCCAAGCTTTGCAAGGTCTCCTGCACATGTAAGCCCTGCTGGTCCTGAACCAATTACAGCTACCTTTTTGCCATTTTTTGTTTCTGCAGGAACTGGCTTAATTCCATTTTCCTTTGCAGTATCAGCGACAAAACGCTCAAGTTTTCCAATAGAAACAGCATCCCCTTTAATACCACGTATGCACTTTGCTTCGCACTGGCTTTCCTGCGGACAGACACGTCCACACACAGCAGGCAGTGATGAATACTTATTAATCACATGGTACGCTTCATCAAAATTGCCATCTTCAACTTCTTTTATAAATCCCGGAATATCAATATTTACGGGGCATCCTGTGACACACTGCGGATTTTTGCATTTAATGCAGCGTGTTGCCTCTGCCATAGCTTCCTCTTTATTATATCCTAAACATACCTCTTCAAAATTAGCTGCACGCACTTTTGGCTCCTGTTCACGTACAGGTACTCTCTTTAATACATCAACGTCCATATTTTCCTCCATTATTTCTACAGTTGACCAGCATAATTAATTGCAGTTTCCACAGCCGCCATGGTGTGTATTGCCTTCCTTAAGACGAAGCATTGCCCTGCCTTCTTCTGTTTTATACATCCTCTGGCGGCGCATAGCCTGGTCAAAATCAACAAGATGCCCGTCAAACTCAGGTCCATCTACACATGCAAACTTGATTTCACTGCCAACCTGGAGCCGGCATGCACCACACATACCTGTGCCATCCACCATTATAGGATTCATGCTTACGATTGTAGGTATATCCAGCTCTTTTGTAAGAAGAGATACAAATTTCATCATAATCATAGGACCTATTGCAACTACTCTTGTATATTTCTTTCCCTGGTTTTTAACAAGCTCATTAATCTGGTCACAGCCATTTCCCTTAAAACCATATGAACCATCATCTGTAGCAATATATAGGTTAGCAGCAACTTCCCTCATCTCGTCTTCAAGTATAATAATGTCCTTTGTACGTGCCCCGATTATAACATCCACATCAATTCCATGCTCTTTCATCCACTTTACTTGTGGGTAAACTGGCGCAGTGCCCACACCGCCACATACAAAAAGAATATTTTCTTTCTTTAAGCTGTCCACAGGCATTTCAATAAGTTCTGAGGCACATCCAAGCGGACCTGCAAAGTCCATAAATGAATCCCCTTCTTCGTACTCTGCCATTTTCTGCGTTGAAGCGCCCACTGTCTGGAACACTATTGTAACTGTTCCTTTTTCACTGTCATAGTCACAAATAGTAAGAGGTATCCTCTCACCTTCTTCATCCATTTTTACAATTACAAACTGGCCAGGTTTACATGATTTTGCTACCCTTGGTGCTTCAATATCCATAAGCCAGATATTATTGGCCAGATATTTTTTCTTTAAAATCTTAAACATATTATCCTCCATTTTCTCTGTTTTACCGTATTGGATGCATCTGTGCATCCAGCCTGCTGCACTGTGACAGATAGCTGTTTGCATATCTTTCATCACCACTCACATTCGCCCCAAACCACTCTGGCGTTACAAAGCCTGCTGCATCCTTTTCATCTGTAAATTCTACTTCAATAAAATACAAACCTTTTAACCTTCCGTGAAATATATCAAGTTCTCCTGTATGCCCATCAGGCAGCGGAATTATATATCTTGTCTTTTCTATTATATACCCATCTGTTTTTTTGCGCAGATGTTCATACCCCTCTTTAGTAAGAGAGGCCTCTATTTCATTATTAATTCTTACATCTGCATGGTTTTCAGCCAGGGATTTATATGTCAGGATATAATCATCATTACTTTTGCGTATCCTTACAACAGGATTTAAACACAGATACCCCTGTTCAATGTCCTTTTTTCTATACTGTGCCATATCAGAAGGCAAAGTCTTTACAAGAAACTTTTTCTCTATTTCCATCAGTCTATACCCATCTTTGCATTTTTAGATTTGCGCAATTTAATGCCAAGCTTAATTCCGCCAAATGCAACAGCGGCACTTATAATAAACTTTATGAAATACCATACAAATGCGCTTCCAAAACTTAAATCCACAAGACCTTTCGCCAATAATACTGCCATGTCCATAATCTACCATACCTTTCCTGTTTATTTTACCGCCTGTTTACAAGCTCCCTTGTAATATCCTCCCAGTCTAGGCCACACTCTGCCATAAGTACCATCATATGGTACAAAAAATCTGCAATTTCATACTTAAGTTCTTCACCGCCATCATTTTTAGCAGCAATGATTATCTCAGAGGCTTCTTCTCCACATTTTTTAAGAATTTTGTCAATTCCTTTATCAAACAGGTAATTAGTATATGAGCCCTCTTTTGGATTATTTTTCCTGTTTATGATAATATTGTAATCTTCTTCAAGAACCTTAAGCGGACTGGTGGAAACATAATCTTCCTTGGTGAGCTTTTTAAAGAAGCAGCTATAGCTGCCTGTATGGCATGCTGCGCCCACCTGTCTTACTTTCGCAAGTATAGTGTCATTGTCACAGTCAAGCATAAGCGACTTTACATACTGGAAATGTCCTGAAGTTTCACCTTTAACCCATATTTCATTCCTGCTGCGGCTAAAATATGTCATTCTGCCAGTTTCTAATGTTTTCTTATATGCTTCTTCATTCATATATGCAACCATAAGCACTTCACTTGTCTTGTAGTCCTGCACAACAACCGGTATAAGCCCGTTTTCCATAAGCCTGAAATCTGAAAAATCTATAAGGCTTTCAAAAAGTGAAACATCTATGCCCTGTCTTTTAACTGCACGCTTCGCCTTATAGATATCCTTATCTTCAAAATAATTTGTAAGTACTGCCTCTGTCTTTTCGTATGAAAGCAGCTCTGAGAGGTCATTCCTTATAAGGCCATCTCTTATAAGAACCTGCATCTTTGTTCCTGAAATTGCTTCTTTAAAAGAATGAGTAGTATCAATATGCTTTAAAACTGCTGTGCCTATTCCCATATCATAATATTTATCTAACTGTGCCATATCATGAAAATCAGCTTTCATATCAATTTCGATAGCGAGTTTGTCCCTGCCAAATCTTGCAATAATTTCTTTAAGCTCATCTTCTGCAGGAAGAAGCGCCTTTCTTATAACAAGCTTTGAAGCACCAGTGTACAGTGCTTTTTTGGCATCTTCAAACCTGTTTATATAAATACCTATCATAAATGGTATGTTAACCTGTTTCTCAATCTTTCTGGCAGCTAACAGAAACTCTTCCCTTGAAGCTTCATCCCCTGTATAATTATATATAAATAATCCATCTGCCCCGTTACATGAATACCTGTCAGCCAGATTTATGACATTGGCTGGAAATTCATTCTCCGCATTAATAAATGGAATTATTTTCTTCTGTGCCATTATAAAAAACCTGTCCTTTCCTGTATACCTGTTTACAAACTTCCTTTAGTAGAAAGCACGCCTGCAATTCTTTCATCATATTCAAGTGCCCTGTCAAGTGCTTTTGCAAATGCCTTAAATGCAGCTTCTATTATATGATGGTTATTAACTCCGTCAAGCATCTTTATATGCAGGTTCATTCCTGCACTGTAGCTGACAGCATAAAAAAATTCATGTACCATCTCC
The DNA here is from genome assembly GCA_002493085.1 of Lachnoclostridium sp. UBA7122. Taxonomy (GTDB): domain Bacteria; phylum Bacillota; class Clostridia; order Lachnospirales; family Lachnospiraceae; genus Butyribacter. The sequence goes on along the minus strand of DKXQ01000261.1, from coordinate 52,572 downwards.
GTGTCAAAATCCCCAACTTTTGGTACAGTCAGGCCAAGGCTGTATTTAAGATATGGTCTTCCAGACAAATCAAGGGCACACAGCACAAGGGCTTCATCCATTGGCAGCATGCACTCACCAAACCGTTTAATGCCTTTTTTGTCCCCTGCTGCTTCCTTTATAGCCTGGCCTAATACAATGCCAGTGTCTTCAACCGTATGGTGTGCATCAACATAGAGGTCTCCTTTTGCAGACACATCCAGGTCAAAAAATCCATGTTTTGCAAAACTGCCAAGCATATGGTCAAAAAAACCA
>DKXQ01000261.1:51429-51988 GCA_002493085.1 Lachnoclostridium sp. UBA7122 | reverse complement strand
AAGCATATGGTCAAAAAAACCAATGCCTGTATTTATGCTGGCACTGCCTGTACCATCAAGATTTAAGGTAATATTTATATCTGTTTCTCCTGTTTTTCTGCTTATATTTGATACACGTTCCATGTAAATGCCCCCTGTCAAATAAGAATAACAGTTATATTATACAACATTAATCCCAGTTAAGCAACAAAAAGACCATAGGCAAAGATTTTAATTTAACATTTGGTAATTATCTCTATTTCCACGGACGTTTTTTCCCAGTCCATCCTTTATCTTTCCAATAGCTTACATCTGTTTTATTCCAGCCACGTTTATGCATTTGACGCACAACAGAAAAAAATACTTTTGTCTTAATAGATGGCTTAATATGCCCTTTGTTCTTTACTATTTTCTTTGCCAGTAAATCCAGTTTCCTTTCTATCTTTCGTTTCTTTTTGGGACTAACTCTTGCCCATGTATTATTATTATTTTCATTGTATACCTCTTTTAGTGACTAACTTGCTAATTTTATCGTTAACTCAATTATGAAATAAAATGGGAGCGGCTGCCGGCTGGAAAA
>DKXQ01000261.1:339-51107 GCA_002493085.1 Lachnoclostridium sp. UBA7122 | reverse complement strand
ACCGCCAGAGCCATATACTCTAAAGCTTCTAGTTTATATTATAACATAAAAAATACGTTATTTACCATTTTTTTACGAATAATTCCCCAGGCAAAGTTACTCAACAGTATCTATACACTCAACAATACTCATTTTAGATATTTTTATTAATGGAAGACTACTTGCTGCTAAACATGTACTAATAGATATAAAGGCAGCTTCTAATGCTGGAATAAGTTGTATACCTATTTCAAATCATTCTTTTAGAACTATTAAGATATTCTAAACATTTTATCCAATAATTCACACTTTTTCTTCCTATTTATTTATATTAAGTATATTATACAAGTATCAAGTTTTTATCAAGTTTTGTATTTTTTTATAAAAAATCTTTCCATATACAATTTGCCAGTACTCAAAATAATTAAGCCTTCTATCATATTAATTCCTGAAATGCCACAAAATAAACGTAGTTTTGACAAAATACTTTTTTAATATTGTCAAATGAAATAGAAAAATGTGGGAACTATTTATAATATTTTACCGTTGGAGGTTACCAGCAAATGGCAATGAAAAGACGTTTAATATCAAGTTTTAAAAAACGTATTTACAATGTTAATGTCCAGTATGAGCGATGGCTACGGTCGGAAGCTTTAAATATCAATGGAATATATACTGATGGGCGGCATTATTCGTCAAATATTGAACGGCAGTCAGCCCTTACAGCTGATATAAGCCGGAGAAAAGATATTGTTATAGAAAACATATTAAATAAAGGCCAATATACATTTGACAATGCATTATTTATAATTAATCCATTTAAGTACGTACCATTATCAGGATTACTTATATTTAATACAGATGCACCATGTAAAGTAAAGTATACAATCAAAGGAATAAGAGGCTCTAAAGACTATACTAATTGTGACAGTACATGGACGGACAGACATCAGGTTCCTATACTTGGAATGTATGATGGCACTATCAATATTATAAAGTATTCATTACTTGATAAAGATGGCAATGAAACTAACAGCCGTACGATAAGGATAAAACTTCCAAGGACAAACCCAGTTTTAAGAAACTGTATCCAGACCAGTAAAACCAGTTCTGCAAGCCTTCCTTTTATTATGGCAACAGGTGGTTATAGTGAGGCCAATTATGCATTTGACAGCCATGGAAATATACGCTGGTATCTTATTATGCCTGTACATCCATATGGAGTACACATGCTTGAAAATGGGCATATAATAGTTCCTGATAAGCGGATGAAAAGACCTAATTATGGCAATGCACACTCAGTTTTAGCTTATGAAATGGATTTTCTGGGACGTATTTACAGAAATATATACCACCAGTCAGGATTCCACCACTGGATAATTTCTAAGGAAAATGATGGCAATATATTAGCCGCTACAAGCTCAAGATATGATACTTATATGGAAAACTCTATTGATGAAATTGATAAAAATACCGGAGAAATTGTACGCTCCCTGAATGTTAATGATATTTTTGACAGCACATATATAACACGGTATGACTGGGCACATGTAAATTCATTTGAATATATCCCTGAAGAAGATGCTGTAATTGCTTCTTTCCGGAATATACACACAATAGCTAAGATAAACCTGCATACAAAAGAATTAATATGGATTCTTGCCAATCCTGTATTTTACAAAAAGACAGCACAGGCAGATAAAGTACTGAAACCAGACGCAGATATAAAATGGTTTTTCCAGCAGCATGGTATTAAAATCCTTGAAAGAACTAATACATGCGGTGTTAAAAAATTGCGTATCATGCTATTTGATAACCACACGGCAAACCGCAGGCCTGTAGATTATTTTGATGGTGCTAAGCAATCCAATATAATGGTTTTTACAATAGATGAAACTAATATGACTGCAAAAATGGATAAATTTATACCTGTACCACTCTCAATTACACGTTCAAATGTAGAATTTGACAAAGAAAATAACTGCATATATGCAATGTGTGCGAATATAAAAGATGATGATGTAAACAGCCGTGCAAAGATTATGGGGTTTGACTATAGTACCAATGAATGTATAACTGACATTTCCTGTACCAATGATTACTTTATCGCAAAGTTCATAGATTTTAATCTTGGAAATATTAAAAATACTGCTACAGAAGATACACCAGTTTTTATTGGTGAACTTTATGGACCTGTGCTTTCAGAAAGCCTTCCGGAAAATTTTAATGCAGAAAAGTACCTGACTGATGAATTTGAAGAAGATTTGCACTTTAGCCTTTATGGAAATATACTGCGGATATCATGTAAAGACCACACTGTATTAAAAGTATTTTTATATAATAAAAGCAAGATATATACACAATATTTTGATGACACACAACAACAGACAAAAATATTTAAAGAACATGTATATACTATTTTAATTCCGCTATCCAGCCTGGAAAAGGGCAAATACCAGATTGCTGTGGAATACCAGCACTCTGATTACATAAATGATATTAAAAATGGCCTGCTTAATACCAGATACTGGATTGAGATAAAATAATGGTAATAACTGGGGCAGCAGTAAATATTGCAGCTCCAGTTACCATAACTTCATGTGCCTGCAGGCTATACCTGTTTAAATATAGGAATTTTCCTCCTGGTTTTCCGGCTGGTATGAATCCAGAAGCCTGTCAATAAGACTGTCTTCTGCATTTGCCTTTATCTCTCTTTCTTTTTCCTGCACATCAATGTTTATTCCGTCATCTGCCTTCTCGTCGTCCTGTCTTAACAGGCTGTCCTCTGTTTCTTTATTTTTATCCACTGGCGGAAGTTTTTTTGTTATCTTAATTTCTTTGCCACAAAAATACATCGTTGTAATCAGGTATCTTGTGCCATCAGGCATTACAATTATCTCAGAGGATGTGCCCTTCTTACGCTGTGGGCCTGCATTTTCTTCACCATCCAGGTCTTTTATATCTGATATGGAAAGGCCTGATACATCTTCAAAGTCTGTATCTATATCTGTTGTACTATCTGGTGCCAGTCTTACTGTTGAAGTAAATTCGCCTGGTATGCTGGTCAGCAGAAGCTGTCCATCAACATAATATTTTGTCTCACCGTTGTCTGTGTTTTCCACTACGATATTACTTTCTGCACTGTCAGAAGAATTAAAGAAATTGTTCTTTACACCCTGTCTGCTGCAAAAGTCAATCATGCTGTCAATTCCAGCTTTTCTTGCAGCATATCCAGAAGACTTTCCTCCATCTGGCATCTGTCCCGAATTATAAAAATCTGCAAACCCGTCATCAGTTTCACTGTCAGAAAATATTTTTCCTGTATTTCTGTTGTAAATAAATGCATAATAACTGCTTATGCCTCCTACACTTTCTACTTTCATAACTGTCATCCTTTCTTAGAATTAATTACTTATTGTACAGCGGATGTTTAGCTTGTGTATAGCTGCCCATCTGTCATTCAGGACAGTTCCACTTTCCGTTAAGGTCCAAGTGGTCAAATACATACTATCTTTCCAGATATAGTGCATATGAATCCTCAAAACCGCTGTATTTGTCTTTTGACATATAGACTACTTCCCCACTGCTTATCTTTATACTGTCAGAGGTATATTCTAAAACATGTGCCATATTTACAATAAAACCTCTGTGGCACTGGTAAAACCCATCACCTAAAAGACATTTTAAATCACCCATTGTAGAATAAATTTCAATAATGCCGTTTGTCATGTGTATTTCTTTTTTACGCTTATTGCTTTCTATATACATTATATCATTTTTATTGACCACAATGCTTTTTGATTTTGTTTTAACAAGCAATGTATTTTTATTATCTGCCTCCTTTCTTACACCAGCCAATGCATTTTCAGATTTGTCCATTGCATCAGGCTGTTTTCTGAAAAATCCATTATTACTGTATGTTTCTATGCCAATCACCTGCCTCCCTATTTTTATATATCGGCTAAATTGCATAATTATTTTGCCAAGATGTAATAAAATGCTTCTTAAATATAATAAATTTTTAAAAATTCCGCTGTATTTCCCCATAATAATAAAAACCTTTGCTTTCACATAATTTAACAGGCACAATTTTTCCTATAAGTGATTCATCACCTTTAAAATGAACCAGGTAGTTCTGTCCTGTCCTGCCTGTAACAAAACCTTCTTCCTGTACATTTTTTTCCTCAACTAATACATCTGCTATCTTTCCCTCTGACAGGCTTGCCTTTTTTGCAGAGGTGCACTGTACAGTTTTTAGCAGCCTTTCAAACCTTTCTTTTACAACTTCTTCAGAAACCTGTGCCTCCATAGAAGCTGCCGGTGTACCTGTGCGTTTACTGTATATAAATGTAAATGCACTGTCATATTCTGCTTTTTCTATTACATCCAGGGTCTCTTTAAAATCTTCTTCTGTTTCGCCTGGAAAGCCCACTATTATATCAGTTGTAATTGCAATATCAGGAACTGCTTTTCTTATCTTTTCCACAAGTTCCAGATAACTTTCTTTTGTATAATGGCGGTTCATAATCTTAAGAATACGGCTGCTTCCTGACTGTAATGGGAGATGCAGATGGTGGCAAAGTTTTTTTGACTGCCCCATAAATTCTATAAGTCCATCTGACAAGTCTTTTGGATGTGAAGTCATAAAACGTATACGCTTAAGCCCTTCAATACGTTCCACTCTTTTAAGAAGCTCTGTAAAACTTATAGGGTCTTTAAGATTTTTGCCATATGAATTGACATTCTGTCCAAGCAGCATAACCTCCACTACACCATCATTTACAAGATGCTGTATTTCTTTAATTATATCTTCTGGTTCCCTGCTTCTTTCCCTGCCGCGTACATAAGGGACAATACAGTAACTGCAGAAATTATTGCAGCCAAACATTATATTTACACCACTTTTAAATGGATATTTCCTCTCGGCAGGAAGTTCCTCCACAATGCCTGCTGGTTTCTCCCAGATATCGACAATCATCTTTTTTGTACCTGGCATATCTAAAAGTTTAATAGCAAGAAGTTCTGCAAGCTTAAATATATTGTGTGTGCCAAAAATTATATCTACATTGTTATAACTTTTACGGATTTTCTCAACTGCTTCATCTTCCTGCATCATACATCCGCAAAGAACTGTAACCATATCCGGGTTTTTCTTTTTATATTTCTTGAGCTGTCCAATTCTTCCATAAAGCTTTAGATTGGCGTTTTCCCTGACTGTGCATGTATTAAATACAACAATGTCCGCCTCTTCGGAACCGGTTTCCTCATAACCAATACACTTAAGTATGCCAATGATTTTTTCAGAATCCCTTGCATTCATCTGACAGCCAAAGGTCTGGACCGAAGCTGTCGGACAGCGTCCGTTTTTCCTTTCAAAGTTTCGGACCCATTCCCGGCATTTTGCCATGAAATAGTACTGCCTAAATGGCTCTTCTGCCGGTGGTTCTGAATTTATATCTATTTTATTTAAATCAACTTCATTATACATTTCTCTTGACTTTTTTTCCTTTCTATCTATATATTTTCAATTAATAAGGATTACAGTTTCCACATGGGGCATAGCCTGCGTTTTTTGCCTCATCTGTTGTGCTGAAAGATATCTGGTTTTCTTTGTCTGGCAGCGAACCGCAGTCTGGCAGATGGTACTTTTTAGAATTTATATTGCCTATAAAGTTTGCTGCTTTCTGCTGGCCTTTATTAGTTTTGCTGCTGTTATTTTTCTTATTGCTTTTAGTACTGCCAGAAGATTTTTCTGTATTAAATGTTATATTTTTTCCATCGCTTATAGCTATTATATCACCAAGCTCATCAGTGCGGTAAATATCACATCCCATAGCATTAAATCTTGCAAGTGCATCTTCTGACGGATGTCCGTATTTATTATCCTTGCCTGCACTTATAACAACACTTTCAGGGTGCATAGCCTGCATAAATGCCTGTGAAGAAGAGTATTTGCTGCCATGGTGGCCTGCAAGATATACATCACATGACAAGTCAATTCCTGTTTCAAGCATCTCATATTCACTTTCTATCTCTGCATCACCTGTCATTACAAATGAATTGTTTCCATTAACAAGTTTAATTGCAACGGAATAGTCGTTAGCATCATCATAATGTGTATCATTAGGCGCAAGTATTGTAAACTTAGCATCACCTATCTTATATTCTGTACCAGTCTCAGGATATGTAATATCTATATCTTTTTCATCCATTATATTTATAAAAGATTTATAAACTTTACTTTCAGCTTTATAATCAGGCGCAATTACCATATCAGCATTATATACAGACAGTGTACCTGTAACGCCATTTAAGTGGTCTGCATCATAGTGTGTGGCAATAATATAATCCAGACTGCCAACACCTTCATCCTGTAAGTATGATACAAGTCTTGATGTATATCTTTTGTCGCCTCCGTCAACCAGCATATAGTGGCCTTTACTTTCAATAAGTGTAGCACTTCCCTGCCCCACATCAATAAAGTGTACTTCCAGATTGCCATCCTGTGCTGCTTCACTATTAATTTGACTGCTTTCATTCTGTAAGACGGCTACTGGCCCATCACTTTTGGCATTACTGCCCTGGCTGCATCCTGTAAATAAAAGGCTGGCGGCCAGAACAAGGACAATAGTATTTGTAATTTTTTTCACCATTTTTAATCTCCATTATTTTATATTCAGAATATGTTTTCTTTTCCAAGATATTTTTCTTCAAATTCCTTTGCAGGGACAGCCCTTGAAAAATAAAATCCCTGTACATAGTCAGGTTTAAGTTCCCTTACACATTTAAAATCTTCTTCTGTTTCAACACCTTCATAACACACCATCAGGTTAAGGCTGTGTGCAAGTTCAGTAAACTGCTTTACTACCATATAGTCATAGTGGTTAGTTTTTATCCCTTTTATAAATGCCTGGTCAATCTTTACTAAGTTAAACATCATTTCTTTAATATAACGCAGATTAGAATAACCTGTTCCAAAGTCATCTATTGCAAGATTTAAACTTCTGCTGTGGAATGATTCAAGTATATTTTGTGTTGCATAGCCTGAATCAAGTTCACCGCTTTCAGTAATTTCAAATAGTACATTGTCACTGCCAATTCCATACTTTTCAATAAATAAATCAATGTCACTTATAACATTGCTCTTCTTAATCTGTACAAAAGAAATATTTATATTTACACGGAAGTAAGGACACTTTTCCTGCCATTCCATGCACTTGCGCATAGCCTCTCCAATAATCCATCTGCCAACTGGTATTATAAGCCCGCTTTCTTCCAGAAGCGGTATAAATACCCCTGGGGATATCATTAATTCCCCGTTTTTCCATCTTAAAAGTGCTTCTGCCCCATATATGCATGCCTTCTCCATATTTACTATAGGCTGGTAATATAACTCAAAACCTTCAAAATTATTTTCAACGGACTTTCTTAAGGCCTCCTGTATTTCAAGTTTATGCACATATTCGTTATATTTATTTTCGTCATAACATACACACATATTTTTGCCGTTTATTTTTGCAAGCCTCAATGCAAATTCTGCCTTTTCAATAAGTTTTAAATCTATTTCCTCTTCTTGTGTAAAATATGCATAGCCGCCTGATATTGTATAAAAAAGTTTATAGTATTTCTCACCAATATGCTTATCAACCGCTGCTTTTATATTTTTATACATTGCCTCTGCAGGGTCACATTGTATTGAATCCAGGTTTTTGCAAAAAACCACTATCTCATCACCACTCATGCGGTAAACTTTTGCTTTATCCATGACAGTTTTAACTATGCATCTGGCAAGGCCGTTTAATGTCTCATTACCAGTTTCTTTGCTGTACCTTTCATTGATATCTTTAAAGTTATCTACACCTATAAGCAGCAGGAAACCACTGCCAGCAAATGTCCTGTCTATATTCAGTATATCCTGTCTGAGCCTGATTTCACGGTACAGTCCTGTTATATTGTCAATCTTGTTCTTTCTTCCTAATTCTGATATCCTTCCTACAAGATACTGTGCTTTGCCATCATCATTAAATATAACTTGTCCACGGCTGCTTATCCACACCGGATTGCCATTTTTATTAAGCCATCTGTATTCAAGGTCATGCTGCTCTATCATTCCTGTCCTGACAAGTTCCAGATTCTTATTGAATATATCCCTGTCATTAGGATATACACAGTTATTTATAACATCTGAGGCATTGTAAAAATCTGGTTTTTCAAGTAAAAAAACTTCTGCTGCCCTGTCTGTAATATTATAATGGTCTTCTATCAGGTCTAGTATAAACAGATAATCATCTGTACTTTTTGATAATATTTTAAATACATTATTAAACTGTCCAAAACTAATATGTTTATCCATGTCGAATCTCCTTTCAGGCATGTTTACTGTTTCTCCAGATTATACTTATCCCTGCATCTGGTTATAAAATAGCGCAGGCTTGCTGTAAGCATAATAATTGAAATCAAAATTAAAACCACAAATAAAGCTGCCATAAATCCAGAATTCCCACCAAAAACATACTGTATTATATAAGTTGTAGAATTAAATATTATATGTGTTGCTATTGGACAAAGTATACTTCCTGTTGTATAAAGCACCATTCCTAAAACCATTCCAAGAAAAAATGCATAAATACCCTGCACCAGATTCATATGGTATATCCCAAAAAGCAATGCCTGTAATGCATTGCCAGTCCAGAATCCAAATGCAAGGCGTGTCCTGTCAAATATTGCACCCCGGAATATAATTTCTTCAGAGGCAGGCCCTATAAGCATAACATATATATACGTTATAATTTCCCCATCTGGTTCCAGGTTTTTCATAACCTGGTTGTAATTTTCAAATGCTGAAGGCATAAGGCTCATAATAACAGATAAAAAAACAGTAAGTGTTATGCATCCGCCTGCCCCTGCTCCTGCAATGCCTAATATATTGCGGAGCGTGAATACATTCCTGTAATCCATTCCTTTTACACGCCATGATGACCGCAGATAAAGAACCAGGCACCATAACATTGACAATATTGCACTAATTGCAGATATCCATATCAGATGTGATATATTTACAGGCAGTTTTTCCATTGCACTGCCACCTGATACAGCTTTGGCAAAAATATATCCAAGTGTATAAATTGCAGACGCAAAAACCTGCATTAAGATTATGCCGCCAAATATAAGAAGTACTTTAATGCTGCAAGCCAGTTTTAAATTCCGCATAATTATGCCTCCTGTCAGATTAACAGACAATATAATAAAATTGAAGTCCGGACTTGCAACATTAAAATCCAAGTCCGGACCTGCATTGACCTATGTATCATCTTTTTCTTTGTAAAAATTCAGGTATTTTTATTCCACCATCGTCTGACTGGCGGCTGTATGAAGGTGTTGGAATTTTTATAGGACCTGATGTTACAGGTTCTGGCTGCGGTATCTGCTGGACAACAGGCTCTTGTGCCTGTGCAGAATTTTGTGAAGGCATATTCCTGTCCGCCTGGGATGCACTTTGTGCTTTTCTGGCATCCGGCTTTATAAATGCTACTTTTGATGAAGCCTGCTGTTTTTGCTGTGATTCCTCCATGTCCTCTTCAAGTCCTGTTGCAATAACAGTTATCTGTACAGCGTCAGGGTCTGAACCATCACTTACACCGAAGATAATATTACAGTTTTCGCCTGTAAGCTCTTCGACATAATAAGCAGCTTCACTTGCTTCCTGCAGCCCTACATCATTGCCTGAAATATTTATAATAACATGTGATGCTCCTTCTATCGTTGTTTCAAGAAGCGGGCTTGATATAGCCTGCTTAACGGCATCAACACACTTATCATCACCGCTTCCCATACCAATGCCAATATGGGCAATTCCCTTGTCTTTCATAACAGTCTGTACATCTGCAAAGTCAAGGTTGATAAGCCCTGGGACATTGATAAGGTCAGTAATGCCCTGTACGCCCTGCTGCAGTACTTCGTCAGCCTTTTTTAATGCGTCAGGCATGGAAGTACGTCTGTCTACTATCTCAAGAAGCTTATCATTAGGAATTACAATAAGGGTGTCTACATTCTGTTTTAATTTATCAATACCGGAAAGAGCATTGTTCATACGGCTTCTGGCTTCAAAGCGGAAAGGCTTAGTTACAATGCCTACAGTAAGTATTCCCATATCCTTTGATATCTCTGCAACAATAGGTGCTGCACCTGTTCCTGTGCCGCCTCCCATGCCACATGTTACGAATACCATGTCAGCACCTTTAACTATATCCGTAATTTCCTCACGGTTCTCCTCCGCAGCAGCTCTGCCAACTTCGGGGTCAGCTCCCGCACCAAGGCCTTTTGTAAGCTTCTCCCCTATCTGAAGACAAATAGGAGCTTTGCAATTCAAAAGATGCTGTTTATCTGTATTTATACATACAAATTCTACACCCTGTATTCCTTCTTCTATCATACGGTTCACGGCATTATTTCCTCCGCCGCCAACCCCTATAACCAATATTTTTGCGGCTAAATCTGCCTCGTTTGTCTTTATCTCTAACAAAGTTGCTCCTCCTTCAATTATGAAATCTCAAATTCCCCTAATTTATATTGTACTAATTCACTGGAGAATAATCAAGAGAATGTATGTTCTTTTTTATTAATTTTGCTTAAGCACAATTTTATCACCAGTATTGTAATTCTCCATATCTATAATACCACTAAGTTTCTTTTTATTTGTTGTACCAAGTACGCCTGACAATGCTGCAATCTGGTCATTATAAAGTTTTTTCTTTCCAAGGTGGACCTGTACATTGCCAGAATAAATCATTATATCACCATCATTGATATGTATTCTCTTTACATTTATTCTGTAGTGGTTTATAAGCTGTGACACATTCATTATAGCATCGAACAGCGAATCATCTTCTACTTTAAACTTTTCGCCAATGGAAAAATTGCCAAATTTAATGCCTGATACCAAAGGGACATCCTGCCTCCGCCTTGGAAGGCTTTCAAGCACCCTGCCTTCTTTATCAAAATACACATACTGTCCCATATATTTAATACATCCGCTTATAGTCTTATCATATACATGAAGCAGGACCGTATTGCGGTCTTCATAATTTATATCTATATCTTCAACAAATGGAAGCTTGTTCATTCCAAAAATTTTATTATATAGTAATAATGAAAGTTCATTATCAGAATACTTCCTTGCAAATACAGAATTCTTTATTTCTTCCTCTGTATAGATATCCGTTCCCTCTACTTTAACAGTATCTATATGGAAAGCAAAGTACAAAACGCATATAACTAAAAATAAGAAAATAATAAACAGTAATATATTTTTTAAGCGCCTCATTGTCAATCCTTTATCACTTTTGTGTTATCTGACGTGAAACACCAAGCACAAGTCCCATTTCCGTCATCATAATCATTTCAGATGTACCACCATAGCTTATAAATGGCAGTGGTATGCCTGTTGATGGTATTGAGTTTGTTACTACAGCGACATTTATTACCACCTGTATTGCAAGCTGCACCATTACACCTACACACAGCATAGTGCCAAATATATCAGGTGCATGGCAGGCTATAACAACTATACGCCAGAACAGTACTAAAAATGCAAGTATTACAAGTGCTGCACCTACTATTCCAAGTTCTTCACATATTACGGCAAATATCATATCATTGTATGCCTCAGGTATATAGCCAAGTTTCTGCATGCTCTGGCCAAGCCCCTTTCCAAGCAGGCCTCCTGAAGCAATCGCATACAGCCCTTGTTTTATCTGGAGCGCTTTAGGATGGGTTTCTACATTAAGCCATATCTGTATACGTTCCATTCTGAAAGGGTCGCCAAATATTATGTAAACTGCCATGGCACCGGCAAGCAGCATCCCGCATAATATAAAATAGCCTTTTTTATTGCTTGCTACAAAACACATGCCTATGGATATTCCGCCAATTATTATTGCAGAACTTAAGTTTTCCTTGGCTATAAGAATAATAAGCGGCATCATATATGCCATTATACATATAAAACCTATAAAACTGTCGAGCGCCCTTCTGTTTCTATACACTGCATATGAAATGAAAAGTATTGCAGATATTTTGCTTATCTCAGAAGGCTGGAACTGTATTGGCCCAAATTCTATCCATCTCTTAGCACCATTGTGCTCTGCACCTATAAATAATACTGCTATCTGTAAGCCCAGGGCAACTATATATGCAACATGCGAAAGTGATACAGGATACCTTTTGCCTATCTTCTGCAAAAATATCTGGTAATCAATTTTTGAAGTTGCAAACATCAGTACAAAGCCTATGCCAAGTCCCATAAGCTGTGACTTGACAAAACGGAATGGCTGGCCAAAGACTGAAGCCCTGTAATATCCAGCACTGTATATCATAAGAACTCCGAAAAGGGCTATGCCCGTTGTCATAAAAAGCAGCATATAGTCATACTGCATAAAAGTTTTTACTTTATTTTTTTTCCGTTGTGCTGTCACCGGCATATATTTTTATGCCCCCCTTTCCGTTGCAGCCTCTGGCGTTACAGGCTGTTTACATACTTCTTAAAAATGTCTCCTCTCTCCTCATAGCTTTTAAACATATCCCAGCTTGCACAGGCTGGTGACAAAAGTACCGCATCACCATCAGCTGCCTGCCTGCTGCTTATCCTGACAGCCTCTTCAATGGAAGACACTTTTATTATATTATTAAATCCTGCTTTTAAAGCAGCAGCGGCTATCTTATCTGCAGTAGCCCCTAAAAGTACAAGACATTTTACTTTATCCTTAAATGAAGCTATCCACTCATCATAAGATGACTGTTTATCGTATCCGCCGCCTATTAAAACTACAGGGCGTACCATAGCTTCAACTGCCTTTATTGCAGCATCAGGGTTAGTTCCCTTTGAATCATTGTAGTACTTTACACCATTAACTTCTCTTACAAATTCAATGCGGTGCTCCACTGCATTAAATTCTTTTACAGATTTTCTTATACAGCCCACAGGCACTCCTGCATGCATTGCAATGGCAACTGCTGCCATTACATTTTCATAATTGTGCCTCCCAAGAAGCTTCATATCGTGGATATTACATATATTGATACGCCCTGAATCTGTATCAGAATATATGATTTCCTCGTCTTCCATCCATATCCCACGTTCTAATATATGCCCGCTGCTGAACCAAAATACATCTGCTTTTATATCTTTGGCAATATTTCTTAAATACACATCCTCATAGTTAAGCACACAGATATCTGCTGGCCCCTGGTTCCTTGCAATCCCTGCCTTTGTATCCACATAGCACTCCATTGTGTGATGCCTGTTTAAATGGTCAGGTGTAATATTCAGTATCGCAGAAATTTCTGGTTTAAATGTATGGATAGTTTCAAGCTGGAAGCTGCTTATCTCTGCAACTGTTACAGAGGAGTCTTTCATATCTTCTGCATATTCAGTATATGGCACGCCTATATTTCCTACAACAAATACATCATTAAAATATGATTTCATTATTTCCCCTGTAAGGGCTGTTGTTGTCGTCTTGCCATTAGTGCCTGTTATTGCATATACTTTTCCCTTTCCACATACATATGCAAGTTCAACCTCACCCCATACAGGTATTTTCTTTTCTTTAAGTTTAAGGACAAGTGGTGAATCTACAGGCACTCCCGGGCTTATAACAGCAATATCAACGCCTTCAAGCATACTGCCGTCTGCTTCACCAATTACAAGTTTAAAGCCTGCATTAGCAGGAAACCTTTTCATAACTTCTTCTCTGCTTAACTTGTCATTGCCCTCTGTAACAATTATTTCTGCTCCTTTACTGGCAAGAAGTGAAACCGCGGCAACACCGCTTTTACCTGTACCGGCAACTAAAAATGTTTTTCCGTCAAACCGCATATTAACCTCCTATATAAAGAGCGGCAAGCGCAAATATGCACATCAGGGCAGTAAATATTGAAAAGACTAAAACTATTTTTGTCTCTCTCCATCCGCACTGCTCAAAGTGATGATGTATTGGCGCCATTTTAAAAAAACGCCTGCCACCGCTTATCTTAAAATAAGCAACTTGTATAATCACTGACAGGACTTCTATAAGATAAACCGCACCAGCAATAATTATAAACATTGGCAATTTTAATATAAGTGCAGCAGAAGATACAAACCCTCCCAGCGCAAGCGAGCCTGTATCACCCATAAATACACTTGCCGGATAAAAATTATACAGTAAAAATCCCATAAGGGAACCTGCAACAGATGCCGTAACAGGCATAATCCCGCTTTTCATCCCATATGCTACAATGGTAAAAAATATTGCTACAAACAGTGTTATGCTTGAGGCAAGGCCATCCAGCCCATCTGTAAAATTTGTTCCATTTACTGTGCCAAGCATAACAAAATATACAAATACCACAAATACTGGCAACGGCATTGATATATAGAGTCCGTTTGTTATTCCTCCTGAAAATGGTACTAAAAATTCAGGTTTATAATTAAGCTTTACTAAATAGTAATAGACGAAAATTCCTGCCACAACAGCCTGTAATACAATTTTCTGCCATGGTGTGAGCCCAAGTGAACGTTTAAGTACAACTTTAATATAATCATCAAGGAATCCTATAAGCCCAAAGCCCAGTGTTGCAAAAAGAACTGGAAGAATCTCATGGTTTCCTTTTACATATATAAGTGATACCAGTGTGGTACAGGCAAGTATAACCAGCCCGCCCATTGTAGGTGTTCCCGCTTTTTTAAGATGCTCACGCGGACCATCATCCCTTACGTACTGTCCAAACTTCATTTTTTTCAGAAAAGGTATTATTATGGGACACAATACTACACTTATGGCAAATGCCATAAGAACAGGTATTACCACACTCATGTAATCCATAAATATCCTCCACAGTTTTTTCCTATGGCTGTTTTGTAACCTCTGGTTCTTCTCTTTTTCTTTCAACCCCCAGATATGGAAGCGCATCATCCAGAAGTTTTGAAATAACAGGAGCTGCTATCTGCCCACCGTAATATATCCCTTCTGGCTCATCAATCAGTACAAGTGCAAGCACTACAGGATTTTCTGCTGGTGCGAATCCAAGACATGATGCAATATATTTATTGCTGCTTCTCGGGAGTTTTTCAGAAGTACCAGTTTTGCCACCAACTTTATATCCATCAACAGATGCCTTTTTACCGCCTCCTTCTGAAACTACTGACTCAAGTATAGGTTTCATCCTGTCAGACGTCTGCTTTGAAACTGCACCTTCTGTTTTTTCATAATCTAACTTTTTCACAACACTCTTATCACTGCTTTCAACACTTACACCAAAATGTGGTGTTACCAGTGTGCCACCATTTATAACAGCGCTTACTGTTGAAAGAAGCCTTACCGGGGTAAGCTGGAATGACTGTCCAAATGACATTGTTGCAAGTTCAACAGCGCCTACATTTTCTTTTTTATGCATTATTGTCGCTGCTTCACCAGGTACATCTATCCCGGTCTTTTTAAGTATACCCAGTTTATCCATATATTCAAACATTCCATCTGTGCCAAGCCTTGCAGCAGTCTCCATAAAAACGGGATTGCATGAATTCTGCACACCTTGTACAAATGTTTCACCACCGTGCCCGGTTGTCTTATGGCATCTTATCCTCCTGTCTTCAACAACTTTAAATCCTGGACAGCTAAATGTATCAGTTTCCTTTACTACTCCTGCTTCCAGTGCTGATGTTGCAGTAAATACCTTAAATGTAGAGCCTGGCTCATATGTGTCACTTACACATCCATTGCGCCACATTTTGTTAAGTTCTTCATTCAGCTTTTCCTGCGTCATGTTTTCTGAGCCCTCTATTTCATATGGGCTGTTTAAATCAAACTCCGGAACATTGACCATAGCATATATTTCCCCATTTTGTGGGTTTAGCATTATTATTCTTACACTTTTTGCTTTTTTTGCTACTAGTACATCTTCTGCTGCCTGCTGCGCAAATTTCTGTATATTTATATCAAGGCTTGTATAAAAGCTGTTGCCTGCTATGGGCTCAATCCTGTCCTCAGCTTTGCCTTCAATTTCGACACCCCTTGCATTGGTCATCGTAAGTATGCAGCCATCTTCTCCCTGCAGATATGAATCATAGCTCACTTCAAGCCCTATAATGCCCTGGTTATCTGCACCTGTAAAGCCAATAACCCTCGATGCAAGATTGCCATATGGGTAGTACCTTTTATAATCTTCATCTACCATTACGCCATCTAATCCAAGGTCACGTACCTTATCAGATGTCTTCTTATCTACATTTGACTTTATTCTTTCTATGGAAGAAACTTTCTCAACCCTTTTGCGTACTTTTTCTTCCTCAATTCCAAGTATTTCTGAAAGGGAAGATATGACTTTTTCTGGTTCAGTAATCTGGTTATGTATTACTGATATTGTAGATACTGGTTTATTACCCGCCAGCACTACACCATTCCTGTCATATATTATCCCTCTTTCAGCCTTAATGCTTCTTTCCCTCTGCTGTACGTCTTTTGCCTTAGAGCCATAATAATCAGCTTTAAATAACATTAAATAAGCAAGTCTGCATAATAACGCAACTGTTAGTATGCAGACTATTGTATAAGCAAATATAAGCCTTTGTCTTTGCGCTGTTTTACAACTTTTCATATTATACTGCCATATAAAATTTATTACTATAGCTTATTAATATTTATGAAAAATATTCCTGGCTACTGTCCTGCTATATCATAATCTTTATTTGAAAACCCTCCTTCAGGGGCATCAATAAAGACTCCGTCTTTTGTTGATGGCAGTTTGATTTTATTTTTAGAAGTTTTGCTTTTCTTTGTTTTTGCACTGCTCTTGTCAGGGTAAATTCCAAGAAATGGGAGTACATCTTTCATCACACCACTTGCAAACTGCGTTGCATATACACTGGCATGTGACTGGTCTTCTACATTAGGTTCATCTATAATTACATAAATGACTACTTCAGGATTGTCTGCCGGTGTGCACCCTATAAATGAAACAAGGTAATTGCCCCGCCCTCTTGGCTGCTTCTCAGCAGTTCCTGTTTTGCCGCCTATTTTATACCCATCAACTCTTGCCGGTTTTGCAGTGCCATCTTCATCTGAAACTGTTTTATAGAGGTACTGTCTTAACAGCTTGCTTGTATCCTCTGTAATAATGCGTCTTACAAGCATATTATCATTTGAAGAAACAACAGCCCCTGATTTTGTATCAATCTCTTTTACAACATGCGGCTGGTAATAATTGCCTCCATTTACAACAGCACTGAAAGCAGCTGCCATCTGTACCATAGTGACAGTCTGGCTCTGCCCGAAACTTGATGTTGCAAGCTGTACAGGTCCCATAGTATTCTCGTTAAATATTGCACCTGTGCCTTCCCCTGGCAGGTCAATGCCTGTTTTCTGGCCAAAGCCAAAATTATTGATATATTCTAGAAATCTTGTCTTGCCAAGCTTCGCACCAAGCTGCATCAGCACATCATTACATGACCATTTAAGTGCCTGGCATATATTTGTATAGCCATGGCCTCCCCTCGCATGTGCAACACACTTAATGCGCCTGTCAGCGACCTGCTGCGCACCATCACAGTTGTAATAGCTGCCGTCCGCAGTGACACCTTCATCTAATGCTGCCGCAACAGTAACTGGTTTTAATGTAGAACCAGGTTCGTATGCATCACTTATACAGTAATTCCTCCACAGGGAGTTAAGGCTTTCAAGCTTTTTCTCTTCACTCATCCTGGCAAGCTGCTTTTTAGAATAAAATTCTGATAAATCCCTTGGGTTGTTCAGGTCATATGACGGATATGACGCCATCGCATATATCTCTCCATTATTGGGATTCATCATAATACAGCCTATATTCTTAGAGCCTGTATTCTTTTGAAACTTTTCAATATGCTGTTCAAGTATTCCCTGTATGTTGATATCTATAGTTGAAACCACTGTATTGCCATCAACAGCAGGTTTTACAGTCTGGACAAGGTTAAGCCCTGAATCAAAATACCCATACTGCCGTCCTGATGAGCCAGTCAGTGAAGAATTATACTGCCTTTCAATTCCCCATGCCCCGTCATCATTTGAGTTGCAGAAGCCTATCACATCGCATGCAACTTCTGAGTATGGGTAGTTTCTTATATATTCTTCTTCAAACCATATGCCCTTTATATTTTTGCTGTTTTCTCTCTGTTCTTTATCCTTTATATTTTCATAATCCTGCAGTTTTTCAAGTTCATCTACCTTTTTAGAACTAAGGTGTTTAAACTTGTCCATAACATAATAATGCGTTGAAGGATTTTTTTGAAGTATATTTTCAACTTTTTTGCGGGATATGCCAAAAACCTTACCCAGTGCCTCAATCGTTGGTTCAATGTACTTTTCGTCAGACAGTATAAGCTTTGGATCTAGTATAAGATTATAAAACTTAACGCTTGTAGCAAGTTTATTGCCATTCCTGTCTGTAATGTCGCCACGCTTAAACTGCACAACATTGCTTACATAACTCTGCTGTGCAAGCACTTTTTTTTCATATGCATCGCCTTTTTTACCATTAAGGTACACTATACGTACAACAAGCGCTGTAAATGCAAGTAATACTAAAATAAAAATAAATAAAAGCCTTGCATACATAAACTTTTTTGCTAAACGTACATTTCCTCTTGTATCTGATACTTTTCTTGCCATTTAATCTCCAGACTCCGGAATATCCGAATACTGTTTAACCATGTCGCTTTTTTTGTTCTTATATTTGTACACCTTGTTGCCGTCAGCCATAACCATATGCAGCTTTTCAGTTGCATACTTATATATATCGGCAAGGTCAACGCCTGCAAGGATTTTATTGTACTCTGTATCGTTTTTTTCCTGTTGTTCTTCCACTTCTGCCTGCAATGCCACAACTTCTTTTTTCATACTACGTATGCTGTTCTGTGCATGGATATATGAAAATGTAACAAAAGCTACAACACATAATGCACACATCATAAATAAAAAAGAGACACCATCGATTCCAGTCATTCTCGCCGGCTGTCTCTGGGGACGTTTCTGGGGTCTTTGGCCTGGAGCATCCCTTTCTCTTCTCTCCGGAACAGCATTTAACCGTCTTGCAGTATTTCCATCAATGCCATTGGCATTATTGACATAAGTAGTCTGTCTGTATTCGTCACCTACCCGCTTTCCTGATACATCAGCCATATAACTCCTCCTCTAATTATGTCTAAAAATCCTCAGCTTTGCACTTTTGGAACGTGGATTCTGTTCCATCTCCTCTACGCTTGGAAGTATTGGCCTCCTGGTCATCACTTTGCCTTTTGGGACATTTCCACATACACATACAGGAAAATCCGGTGGACATATGCACGGGTTTTCTGCTTTGCGGAAAGCGTGTTTTACAATTCTGTCTTCAAGCGAATGAAATGTAATTATACAAAATCTGCCATCAGGTTTTAAAATATCAATCATATCGTCAATATTCTGTGAGAGAATATCCAGTTCATGATTTACTTCTATACGTATTGCCTGAAAAGTTCTTTTAGCAGGATGCCCGCCCTGCTTCTTAAATTTCATAGGTATTGCCTGGCTTACAATTTCTGCAAGCCTGGCTGTAGTAAGAATTGGGGCCTGGCTTCGCTCTGTTGCAATATGTTTTGCAATATTTTTCGCAAACTTGTCCTCCCCATAATTCTTAATTATATGAAACAGCCTGTTTTCAGGATAGTTATTGACAACATCTGCTGCAGTCAGTTCCTGCCTGTCATCCATACGCATATCAAGAGGCGCATCCATGCGGTATGAAAAACCCCTTTCTGCTTTGTCAAGCTGGAAAGATGACACTCCTAAGTCAAGAAGTATGCCATCAGCTTTATCAATGCCCATCCTTTCAAGGACTGCTGCCATATCTGAATAATTACTTCTTATAACACTTGCCTTGTTCCCAAATTCTTTTAATCTTTCTGTACTTGTCCTTACAGCATCAGCATCCTGGTCCATGCCTATAAAACGCCCATGTTTCCCAAGCATTCCACAGATTTTCCTGCCATGGCCAGCACCGCCTGATGTGCCATCTACATAAATTCCATCAGGTTTTACCGCCAGTCCATCTAACACTTCATCCAATAATACGGGTCTATGCACAAATTCCATAGCGGCCTCCTGCTTTTTACATACTTATAAAGATATAATATAACGTTTATAAAAATTTATCAAGCATTTTTTAGGGCTGCTGCCATATTTTTACTTTAATTTATCAGAAATATGCCGGATTTTGTGGGAAAGCAAAAAAATGAAGCACGCAGTGGTGCATAAAGCCCTAAAGGGCCAGACACCAGCGGCTTCATACATCTGTTTCTGGTCCAGACATCATGACATTGCCTGTGAATATTAATTCCCAATTATATATTTCTCTGTATAATTCTTGTCTCATATCCCTGGTTAAATAACGTCTTACTTGCGGCTTCTGCACTATCATAATCGCTGTATGCGCCATTATACACACTATAGTATCCGCCATCAGGTACTATACGGCAGTCAAAACCATCAGACTGCATATTTTTGGCAAGGTCCTGGGCGTTGTCATAGTGTCTGAAAGCCCCTGTCTGTATCCAGTAACTGCCAGTTTCACTTCCTGTAATATCAGCTCCGCTTACTGTATCAATTATCCCTTGTGCGATTGCCTGTGCCACCTCTGGAAATCTTAAATCAAAAATATTATTATCA
This sequence comes from Lachnoclostridium sp. UBA7122, assembly GCA_002493085.1. Classification (GTDB taxonomy): domain Bacteria; phylum Bacillota; class Clostridia; order Lachnospirales; family Lachnospiraceae; genus Butyribacter. The sequence continues at coordinate 30,417 of DKXQ01000261.1, read as the reverse complement.
CCTTCAGTATTTATAAAGCCCACTTCCACAAGTGCCGCTGGCATCCTGGTGCGCCTTAAAACTGCGAGGTTCTTACGTTCTTCTACACCTATATTTTTAAATCCAGTTCTTTCAAGCTCCCTGTTTATATTTTCTGCAAATACTGCTGGTATCCCGCTGTCCTCATATACAAGTGTCTGCACACCTGCATACATTTCTGGCGATGTACTTGAATTTCTGTGAATAGAAATAAAGTAATCAGCATCACTTTCATTAGCAATCCGTGCCTTTTGCAAAGGACTCTGGTAAATATCTGTAGTCCTTGTATACAACACATTAACACCTGCATTTTCCAAAATATTGCCAATAGCCAGTGTAAGATTTAATGTATCATCTTTTTCCCTTCTGCCATTAAACGAGGCGCCATTGTCATATCCTCCGTGTCCGGCATCTAGCATAACTGTTGCCATATAGTTCCTCCGGTTACATTGTTCCAGATAATATATGCAGTGATTCTGTAATTATTCGCAAAAGACAAGTTGCACTATCCAGTTGCATACTCATAATTGCTTTTTAATAAAAATTGTGATAAAATATTGCATGTTTATGAAATACAATCTAATTTTTGAGGAAACACTCATGAAAATCGTAATCTGTGATGACAGCCTTCAGGACCTGTCGGACATAGAAAAATTGTTACTTGCATACCAGGACTGCCACCAAGGCATATATCTGGATATAGAAAAATTTTCTGACGCATCCCAGCTATCCAGAAAAATACAGGAAAATAAACTGGCAGACATATATATACTTGATATGATTATGGCTCCCAGGACTGGGATTGATATTGGCAGACAGCTTAGAAACCTTGGCAATGAATCAGCAATTATCTATATCACTGTCTCTGATGATTTTGCACTGGAAGCATATGATGTACATGCCGTCCGGTATCTGCTTAAGCCAGTTATCCAGGAAAAGGCATTTGAAGCATTCCACTATGCTATTGCTTATACAAAAACAAAAACAGATGCTACATATATGCTAAAAACCCGGGAAGGATTGTTTTCTATCCCTTACTCCAAAATTGAATATATTGAAAATTCCTCCCGGACACTAAGGGTACATATGACTGATGGAAAGATTCTTAATAGCATATTTATAAGAGGGTCTTTTGATGAAGAGATTGCCGGACTAGCAAATGACCAGCAGTTTTTCCAGGTCCACAAATCTTTTATGGTCAATTTAAAGCATGTACAACAGTTATCAAGAAACCATATAGTAATGGAAAGCGGGGCTTTTATCCCTATAAGCCAGAAACGGACATCAGAGACCAGGAACAGATATCTTTCCTTTATTTCAGAATACTATAGTTAGGAACGAAACCATGGAAGACTTTAAAAACATTTCATATATGATGAGCCATGTATTTTTATTCTTATTCATCTATTTATTCAATATACACCGTTATTCAAGACTTGTAACTGCGGGAATCTGCTTTTTTTCTTTTTTAATTATAACTATTGCAGACTCCCTCAAATTAAATTTCTTTCCAGACAGTAATCTATGTTATGTGATTGTAACAATATTCCAGATTATCGTTACACAGTCTTCTAACATATTTATTTCTGAAAATAGAACCAGCAAAGTTTTATTTATGGGGCTTAGTTCCTCTAATTATGTAATTGCTGGTGCTATTTCAGCAACCACCCTGTACTATTATACTAAAGATACACTTTTATCTCTGGCAGGAAGTTTTCTAATCCATTTTGTTATCCTGCTTATCCTGTATATTAAAATCCGGAAAATATGGCTTACACAAGTTACCAATTCTGCTTCTTATGGCTATGGTGCAAAAACAAAACCCCATTTTACACAAAACTGGTGGGAACTGTGTCTGATTCCTGTATTTTTTTATTGTACTTTTACATTTATAGCATATTTTCCATATACATTAGATGAAAATCCAAAAAATATTCCTGGAATCCTGTTTTTAATAATTACAATGTTTGTATCTTATATTGTTGTGCTGCGCTACGTAGAAAGTGAAGGCAAAAAATCGGATATATACTGGAAAAATATACTTTTTGAATCCCATATCAAAAATCTGGAAGACCAGTATGAATTAATTAAACAATCAGAAAAAAATTTAAAAATCCTGCGCCATGATATGCGGCATTACTGTGGAATGATTGATGCTCTTCTTAAACAGGGAGAATATGAAGAAATCCATAATATTACTGCACATATACACTGTGTGACAGATGCCAGCCGGGTGCAGAAATATTGTAGCAATATGCTGGTAAATACAATTCTTTCTAAAATTATGAAAAAAGCTGCCTCTCTTTCCATTGATATGCATCTGGACGCCAGGGTATCAAAGAAAATTCCAGTTAATGACTATGAATTTACAGCAGTCATTGCTAATCTGGCTGAAAATGCACTGTTTAATGTAAAAGACTATGAAAAGGAACAAAGAATTGTAGATATTAAAATCCAGTGTGATGAACAGCACCTGCTTATTCATCTGCAGAATCCATGCAAAAAACCTGTTATTATAGATGCTGTTACCGGGCTTCCTAAGAGCCAGAGAGGTCCAAAACATGGCCTTGGCATGCAGAGCATATCTGCTTTTTCTAATAATATCAAAGGCACTATAGGCTGCCGCTGTGAAGAAGGAATATTTTCAATTACTATGTTTGCTAAATTCCCAAGTGTGAAAAATTGACCATTTTTTGCGAAAAAACAAAATCCAATATAATATTAAAACATGTATAATCAGTATCAGGGCATGTCTGGAAATTAAAACTTTAGCTCAATTAAACTTACATAAACCGCTTTTCAGACATGCCTTGTAATTATAGAAAGGAACATATTGGGATGAGGTTAAAATTAAAAGGAAAAATTCTTGCACTTTCACTGCTTCCATTAGTCATTCTTGGAATCAGCATGTTTCTTGTTGCAACAAACTGCATTACAAATGGAATTTATGATGAAGCATATATTGGCATGCAGGCTACCACACTGGCAGTACGGGATATTTTTGAAACCAGCTATGACGGGCCTTATACAATGAATACTAATGGGGAACTTTGGAAAGGAAACAGGCTGAATATCTCACAGGCATATGGCATTGTTGACCATATCAAGGAAAATACTGGTTTAGAAGTAACCATTTTCTGGAATGACACCCGCATACTTACATCAATAACAGATAACAATGGCAGCAGACAGACAGGCACAACAGCATCCCCTGAAGTTGTGCAGCATGTCCTAAAGGAAGGAAAATCATATAAAAACAAGAATGTCGATATTCTCGGGACAAAGTATGTTGTCTACTATGCTCCTTTTTATCAGGAAGAAAGCAGTACACCTGTTGGTATGATATTTCTTGGAACACCACAGTACACTATTTTAAAAATCATTAACAAGGCAAAACTTAAGCTTCTGGTTCTTATATTTGCTGGCATGGTTTTTGCTGCTATAGTAGTATACTGGATTGTAAGTAATATAGCTATTTCCCTTAAAAAAAGTATGGGATACCTAAGTGATATTTCACAGGGAAAACTAAATATCCAGATAGAAGATGGGATTCTCAGACGCAGTGATGAAATTGGCGGAATTGGCAAAAGTATTGTCAATCTCAGGGACAGGTTAAAATCCACTATCACAGACATCTGCTTCCAAAGTGATTATGTACATGAAGCATCAGATTCACTGAAACAAATTACGGAAGAAGCCTGTAATGTCATGGAAGCAATCAGCCATTCTGTGCAGGAAATCGCTACCAGCAGCAGCCAGCAGTCTGCAGACGCTGTACAGGCAGATTCCAATGTAACCGCTATGGGAGAACTGATTAAAGAAAATGGAAACGAAATCACCAAGTTAAGCGGTATTTCTAATACTATGGATGAAGTAACCAGATATGCCGTGCAGCAGCTTGGAGAAATGGATCATGTAATGGCTAATGTGCATGAATCTATGTATTTTCTTGAAGAACAGACAAGACTGACTAATGGCTCTGCTGCAAAAATCAGTTCTGCTACAGAATTAATTACAAATATTGCCTCACAGACAAATCTTCTCTCACTCAATGCAAGTATCGAGGCGGCAAGAGCAGGTGAACATGGAAAAGGCTTTGCTGTTGTGGCAGCAGAAATCCAGCAGCTTTCAGAGCAGTCAAATACAGCAGCAAAAGAGATTAAAGAAATAGTTACTACATTAAACACACATTCTTCCCAGACCTTGGAACGTGTAGAGGAAACCAAAAACATACTTAAAAAGCAGACAGAAGACTTTAAAACAGCTATTGAAAGTTTTGGACATGCCCAGGCTGGTGTAAAAAATACTGTAGATGGAATGAAAATAGTTAAACAGAAATTCGGGATACTAGAGAGCGTGCGTGCAGATACAGTATCCATAGTCCAGAATTCATCTGCCATTTCTGAGGAAAATACAGCAAGTGTAGAAGAAATTATGGAAGAAATTAAAACTGTTTATACAAGTATTGCACATATAGTAGAAAAGACAAAGGCATTAAACGGGCTTTCACAAGATATGAAAAAGAAGGTTGAAGTTTTTAATATATCTTAGATGTATATCTAAAGTAAAATATAGTACATGGATACTATCTAAAATGACATCCATGTACTATAAATATTAGTAGTTCTGCTATTTTTACTCTGCTGTCATAACCCTTATAATATTAGTAGTTCCTGATATGCCAAGCGGTACGCCAGCAGTTATTACAGCAGTTTCACCTTTTTCTATATAGCCATTCTGCTGTGCTGCCTTTATCGAATTAATAAACAGTTCTTCTGTATCTGTCTCTTCATTAATCATAACAGGTGTAACACCCCATGATAATCCCATCTGGTAGAACGTCTTTTTTAATGGTGTACATCCTATTATTGGTGAATAAGGACGGTATCTTGAAATCATGCGTGCCGTGCCACCCTCTTTAGTAATAGTAATTATGGCAGCAGCATTAATATCCATTGCTGTCATACATGTAGCATGTGATATGGCATCTGTCACATTAGGAGTATCCATTTTAGCAAGTATTTTAAACTTCTTTTTATAATCTATGTCTTCTTCTGCACATTTTGTTATATCAACCATAGTTTTCAACGCTTCTACAGGATAATTTCCTGCTGCTGTTTCTCCTGAAAGCATTATAGCGCTTGTGCCATCATATATTGCATTGGCAACATCTGTAGCTTCTGCTCTTGTAGGCCTTGGATTCTTAATCATTGAATCAAGCATCTGTGTAGCTGTAATTACTATTTTATCTGCATTATATACCTTTTTGATAATCTTTTTCTGTATAACAGGAACTTCCTGCAGTGGGATTTCTACACCCATATCCCCTCTTGCAATCATTATGCCATCAGAAACTTCAAGAATTTCATCGATATTGTCAACGCCCTGCCTGTTCTCGATTTTTGAAATTATTTTGATATTGTTACATCCTTTTTCTTCAAAAATCTTTCTTATCTGAAGTACATCATCTGCGCTTCTTACAAATGATGCAGCAATATAGTCAAGACCATTATCTATGCCAAATATAATATCCAGCCTGTCCTTTTCACTGATATATGGCATACTGATATTGACATTAGGTACATTGATGCCCTTGTGGTTTGACACAGTGCCTCCGTTTAATACACGGCACACAATATCTGTATCAGTTACTTCTTCTGCTTCCATCTTTATAAGACCATCATCTATAAGGATAATTGTTCCTTTTTCTATGTCTTTTGACAAGCCTTTGTATGTTATGGAAGCTTCCTTTTCTGTACCTTCTACATCCCTGGATGTAAGTGTAAAAAGATTTCCGCTTTCTAACTCTGCCTTTCCACTGGCAAAATCTCCAAGCCTTATTTCAGGCCCGCTTGTGTCAAGCAATATGGCAATAGGAAGATTTAATTCTTCACGAAGCTTTTTAACTTCATTAATTGTTTCCAGATGTGCTTCTCTTGTGCCATGCGAAAAGTTAATCCTGGCAGTATTCATCCCATTTAACATAAGCTCACGTAAAACATTGTCTTTCTTTGTTGACGGTCCTAATGTACATATGATTTTTGTTTTTCTCATTGTCTGTTTAATTCCTCCCTTTCATAAAATATCCGTTACTATCAACGTTAATTCTACTCTACATATCTTAACATGCCATCTATAAAATCAATTCCCATCTTATAAAGACTATATATAAGAATTATTGCAAGAGTCCATACAAGAAGCTTGTACAAAAAATAGCCAAGAATGAAGTTTTTCCTGTGTCTGGATGTATTTTTGCTGATTAGCAGGACAATCAGGTAAAAAAAACCAATTACAGGAATATTAAGCCAGCATATAGTCTGGAACCATCTGCCAACCTCAGCAGCTCTTATAAAACGCATACGTGCAGCTTTTGTGTCTGCATTAACAGCATTATTATTATCTTCTAAACTCTCCATTCAAAATCTCCTTCTAATATTCGTAATCTTGAAAGCCATCATCAACAGATGCGTCTTCATCTTCTGGTGCCTCACCGCCAGATGTTTCATCATCCCTTGAATATTCTTCACCATGTATTACATTAGAAAAATAGTCCATTCCATATGGACGCTCTTCATCTGGGTCTGGCTCTATTGAAGTACCTTCAATTCTCCTGCCGTCACTGTCATACTCTGCAAGTGAAATAGTTCCAGGTATTGTAAATCCAGCTGGTTCAAGTCCAGTATGTATCTTATCCATATAATCTTTCCATATAACACCCGGAAGCGAAGCACCTGTAATTCCTGGCATTTCCCTTGGAGTATCATATCCAGCCCATACAACTGTTGTATAGTATTTCGTATACCCACAGAACCATACATCTTTACTTGAATTAGTAGTGCCTGTCTTGCCTGCACAAATCTGGTCTCCGTCAAGCTGCAGAGAATGTCCTGTTCCATAAGATTCTTCGATTACGCCTCTTAATACATCTGTCATCATCCATGCAGCATCTTCTGTAAATACTTGTGTTTTATTATTAGTATTTTTATAGATTATACCATCTGCAGCAGTTTCTATCTTTTTAATGCATGTCCTGTTACTGTAACTTCCATTATTGGCAAGTGTAGCATAGCCCTTAGCCATATCCACAACACGCACACCTTCAGTAAAACCTCCAAGTGAAAGTGACAGATTGCCATTGTCTATATAACTTAAGTTGCGGAAACGCAGTTTTTCAAGATAGGACATGCCATATTCCGGAGTAATTTCCTCAAATACCTGCCATGCAACAGTATTAAGCGACCTTGCAACAGCCTCCCTTATGCTTATATCTCCATAGTAGACATCACCTGAATTATCAGGTCCGTCCTCAAACTGGTGGTCATCAACAATTGTGGATGGTGAAAATATACCTGATTCAAACCCAGGTGCATAGTCTAACAGTGGCTTTATTGCACTTCCTGACTGTCTTGCAGAAAGGTATGCCCTGTTAAACTCATCATCTTTGCCGCGTCCTCCTGTTATTGCCACAACATAATTAGTCTTATTATTAATACAGACTGCAGCACCCTGCAATGCATATTTGCCTGTTTCAGAATCCTTTTCAGTACTATATGCAAGCCCGTCGTCAACTGACTTTTGAAGCTTTTTCTGCTTTTTCATATTTATTGAAGTATAGATTTTATAACCGCCTGACCGTATATCTTCACACTTTTCGTTATACACTTTTGAATACTTTTCTTTATACTTTTTATATGCGCTTTTATCCTTAAAAATATATTTATATCCAAAATTTTCTTCTTCCATAAGTGCATTGGCAGCGCAATGTATAGCATAGCTTACCACATAGCTTTCATTCTCAATCTCTTCTGAATACTGCTTTACCTTTAACTTCTTTTTAACAGCAGTTTTATATTGCTTTTCACTTATAACACCCTCTTTATACATTGTCTCTAAAACACTGTTCCTTTTATCCAAAGCATCTTCTGGATTATTAACAGGGTCATATGCAGACGGGTTATTTGAAAGTGATATTAAAAGTGCTGCTTCATGTGGTTTAAGCTCTGATGCCTCTTTTCTGAAATAGTATCTGCTGGCCGCTCCTATGCCATAACACCTGTAACCATAATAATTAGTATTGCAATAGTATTCCATTATCTGTGCCTTTGTAAACTTTGCCTCTACAGCAGGTGCAAGCATAATCTCTGCCATCTTTCTTGTATAGCTTTTATCCTGTGTAAGCAGGTTATTTTTTATTATCTGCTGGGTAATTGTACTTCCGCCCTGGGTAATCTCCATATGGTTTTTCAAAAGAGTAATTCCAGCACGCAGCGTTGCAACAATATCTACACCACCATGGGTTTTAAAACGCCTGTCCTCAACAGCGATATAACCATTGTATATATATGGTGAAATTTCATTCACCGGCACATACTTAAACCGCCCGGCATTAACAGAACCTACAGTATTTCCTTTGCTGTCATAAACCAGTGTGTCCTCTTTCATAGTAAAATCATCCTCATCCAGATTTACCATTTTGTCGAACACTTCTTCCCTTACCTCTGTAAATATAGGAAGCACTTTTACATATATACATATGCCTGCAATAATAATAATTGTAAAAGCAAGTGCAATAACCCTTAATGCAGTTCCAATAATACTAAATAAAATTCCAATATAGTTTCCTGCAATACTTAGTATTATCTGTATTAAACGGCCAGTTATACTGGCGGCCATTTTAATGCTATCCTTCATATAAGCAGTTTCCTCCATAGTGCATTTGTAGTATAAAATTGCTGTTATCTTAAAGTTATTATATAATAATTATACAACTTTTTATACTGTATGTAAAGCTATGTTTCAGCAAAACTGCTAAAGCCTCTTATTTATTCCAGCTTAAAAAATAGTAAAATGTGCTATAACAGACATATGATAAATGAACAGATTTAGTTATTAAGAATATGGAAGAATTTAGAATTATTATAGAATGTTACTGATATATTTAACTGGCAGGAATACTCCCGCCTTTTCAGGCGGGGGTTAAAACTGCTACAATCTTTTCAAATTCCATTGCATGTGATGCTTTAATAAGTATGGAATCACCTTTTTTTACAATGCTTTTAATCATATCCAATGCTTTTTCTGTATTTTCATAGTACAGTACATTGTGGTTTCCGTCTATTGCAAGTGCTCCTGCAACATATTGTTTTGCAAGAGTTCCTGCGCATACTATACAGTCAATGTCTTTTTTTACGGCATATGCACCTATATCATAGTGGAGCATTTTTTCGTTGGTGCCAAGTTCAAACATATCACCTATTATAGCGACTTTTCTGCCTCTGGCACTTGCAAGCACATCTATTGCAGCTTTCATTGACACAGGATTTGCGTTATAACAGTCATCCATTATAATAAACTTGTCTGTTTTTATAATATTGCTATGGCCTCCTACAGGTGTGAATTTACTTATGCCTGTTGCAATTTCTTCTGCCTTCATGCCAAGGCCTGTAGCTATTGCAACAGATGCAAGGGCATCTGACACCATATGTATGCCTGGCACTGCCACATGTACTGGTATCCTGCTGCCGCTTGTTACTGCATCAAAATAGACACCATTAAGACCATCATTTATTATATTGTCTGCAAATACATCACAGGTTTTGTCCAGACCATAATAGACAGGCTTTTTCCCATTTACTTCTTTTATCTGTTTAAGCTTGTCATCATCACCGTTAAGATAAACTGTGCCATTCTCCTGCATATATGAAAAAATCTCTGTCTTTGCCCTTAAAACACCATTCCTGTCACCAAGAGTTTCAAGATGGCACTGGCCAATATTTGTTATAACACATATATCAGGCCTGGCAATCTGGCTTAGCCTTGTCATTTCCCCAAACTCACTTATGCCCATCTCTACAACTGCAATTTCATGTTCTTCACGAAGCCTGAACAGTGTAAGTGGTACGCCTACTTCGTTGTTATAATTGCCCTGGGTCTTTAATGTATTAAAATGCTCTGAAAGTACTGAAGCTATCATTTCTTTTGTAGTAGTTTTGCCAACACTTCCTGTTATGCCTATAATCCTAGCTCCACAGACCGTTCTGTAATATCCTGCAATATCCTTTAATGCCTGGTAGCATGATTCCACCTGTATAAAAGCTTTCTCCTGCAGAATCCCCCTGCTGCTGCCAGCACTTATACTGAAAGCATCTGCTGGCTCCAGTTCAGAAATACAACAGGCTGCACCAGCATTATACATATCCAGTATAAATTTATTGCCATCAGTACGTGCGCCTTTTATAGCAATAAAAAGCCCGCCAGTAGTAATATTACGGCTGTCTATTGTTATAGAAGATATTTCTGTATCTTTTACTTTTTCACTGCCATAGTATATACCATTGCACACTGTGGCAAGTTTTGCTGGTGTTATCTGTTTCATAATAAACCAGCAAGGAAATCCACTGCCTTTAAGCGCTGGTATGGCAGTGGATTTGTACCTTGCATCCTCCTATATTATTTATATTTTGCCATAGAAACAGTGACGATTTTTTCACAAAGTTCCTCATAACTTATATTGCCAGCTTTGGCTTCCTGAGGCAGCAGGCTTGTCGGTGTCATGCCTGGAAGTGTATTAGCTTCAAGACAGTATATGCCATTATCTGCATCAAGCAGAAAATCTACTCTTGCATATGCTTCAAGTCCAAGTATATGATATACATCTTCTGCATACTTTTTTATCCTGCCAGCCAGTCCACTGCTAATCTGGGCAGGGCAGATATCTTCTGCCATCCCTGGCTGGTACTTAGTTTTATAATCATAAAATCCCTGTTTTGGAATTATTTCAATAACAGGACATGCCTTTCCATCAATTACACCTGTTGAAAATTCCCTTCCCTTTATATAATCTTCCACAAGAATTACATCTTCATATCTGAATGCAGTTTCCAGCGCCTCCATATATTCTTCTTTATCATTTGCTATACTTACGCCAACGCTTGAACCACCGCTGCATGGCTTAACAACACATGGAAAAGCTGGAAAGCGGTCTTCTTTGGTCTTCCTTGTCACTGTAAAGCCTTCTGGCACTGGTATGCCACTCTCTTTTAATATCTTTTTAGATACCAGTTTATCCATAGCAAGCGCACTGCCAAGTGAACCTGAGCCAGTATATTTTATGCCAAGGATATCAAATGCAGCCTGAAGTTTGCCATTTTCACCATCAGCGCCATGGAGTGCCATAAACACAATATCTGCCATACGGCATATATCAAGTACATTAGGACCTGGCAGACAGCTGCTGTTTCCTGGACGCAGTTTCTTTATTTCGTTAATGTCAGGGTCTGTAATGTTGATATTATGGATTTCATTACTAATCAGGGAGTCTTTTTCAAAAACATCATCTAAATCAGTCCCATTACCAGCATATCCAAAAAATAAATCCAGCAATATGGCTTTATGCCCGTTTTTTCTTAAAGCACTGCATACGCCTTTTCCAGTAATCAGGGAAACTTCTCTTTCTGTGCTAATTCCTCCAGCTAATACAACTATTTTCACGGCGGCCTCCATTTTATACTAGTTTTTATTATTATTATTTCGTAGGTCGTGCAATCATAACTATAGAATTATTCTGTGAATATTCATAATGTATAACTCTGTTATTACTGCTGCTTGCCGATACGTCCATATCCTGTCCTGTGTATATTTCTACATGTGAGATATTTTTATAGCGGCCATTCTTAGTATATGAGAAGAAAATCAAATCTCCTGGCAGCAGTTTATCAGATGAAACTGCTTTATCATAAATTTTCTTTCCATTATTAGTACACCACTTTGCTATTTCAGCTGCTGTAGGTGCCCAGCCTGAATTTACGCCAAAATATACACCATACTGGGAATAAATTCTCCAGATAAGGGAACTGCAGTCATAATAACCCTTGCTCATTCTCTTTGCCTGGCTGTATTTTGTCTTTGTATTAGATATTGAAATAGCCTTCTGTGAAGCTTTATAGCCTTTTAAAGGTGCAACTTCAACTGGTATTTTTATTTTCCTGCCGTCAGCATTGGCAACAATAACTGTATTGCCAGCTTTCTTAGCCTCAATAGTACCATATTCATCTACATCTGCTATAGCCTTTTTCTTACTTTTAAATGTAACTGTACTTACGCTTTCATCTATGCCTTCTATAACTATATCATCTGAGGCACCTTTATAAGTAGTTATGCCATCTTCATCAAAATAAGGGTCTGTTACTGTTACATAACAGTTAATATCTTTTCCATCAACATTAATTGTAACAGTATCTTCACCCATAGCATTGGCGTAAAGTTTTCCCTCTTTTTTAAAATATGCACAACCTTCAGAACTAATTCCTATATTCCAGTCAATAACACTTGTTTCACTAAGCCCGTCTATTGTAATCTCTTTAGTAATATCTTCAGCTATTACAATATCACTTTCTGAAATTACAGGATTTGTAACAATAATCTTTGTTGTAAGCTTTATATTGTCACCTTTTTCTGGCCGTATAACAGCAGTCATTTCTGTTTCACCAGGAGCAAGTGCTGCAATGCCACCATCTGTAACTGCTGCAATTGTCTCATCTGCAAACTTCCATTTAACTGCTTCATCCCCCTCAAGCGGTGTATAACCAGTTATCTCTGGAGTATATGCAGGAGCACCTGCTGCCCTGGTCAGGCTTTCTGTAATAAATGATGGGGATGCTACGTTGACCTGGGCTACTTCAATCTTTTTGCCATCATCAACTGAAGCATAAACCTGGGCACTGTTAAAGCCATGTGCTGTTACGCTTCCGTCACCGTTCACTACAATGCTTTCATCAGATGATGTATACATATATTTTCCTGTATCATATATTTGTGCAGCTTTAAGAGTGCTGCTTTCACCATATGCAATATTTATCTGTTCAGGTTCACAGATTTCAACTGTGAATACCTCAGTCTGTTCAATGTCATTATATGTAAATGTAATATCTACTTTAACGCTTCCTGCTGCAAGTGCTGTAACAGTGCCATCACTGTCAAGCGCTGCGCATCCAGGCTCCGGATTTTCGTCATTCCACCCATAAGCGATACTGTAACCGGCATCTGCTGCATTATAATCTTCATTATAATTAAGTTCCAGAAATTCTTCACTGATATAACCCCTCAAGCTTACTGACCCACCCACAAATACTGATGCTGATTCCTGGTATAAAAGCTTGTCCAGCGCAGAGGCTTTCTGCCATACAAGGCAGGTAAATGCAAGCATTACAAATAAGCACAGCATCTTTCTGTGCTTTTTCACTTTTCCAAGTCCGTTAGTTGTTCCTTTTACGTCTTTTATAAGACTTAACATCTTTAATCCTCCAATCTCTGTTTACTACACAATGTCATCTTTAAAATTCCTATAGACCATATCAATATACTTCCAGATTTCATCTTTGCCGGACTTTGTAACCGATGAAAATGGTATTACTGGTGTCCCCTCCTCCACGTCCAGGGCACGTTCTATATCTTTAACCAGCTTTGGCTTCTGGGCACGTTTGACTTTATCCTCCTTTGTAGCAATTATTATAGGATTAAAGCCATAGCTTGTACACCAGTTATACATCTGTATATCGTTTTTATTTGGCGTGTGACGTATATCCACAAGTAAAAATACCAGCCGTAGGACTTTTGAACTTTCAAGATAATTATTAATCATTTTACCCCATTTTGCAACTATTTCTTTTGATACTTTTGCATAGCCATATCCAGGAAGGTCTACAAAATACAGCATTTCATTGATATTATAAAAATTGATGGTCTGGGTTTTGCCTGGCTGCTGGGAAGTCCGTGCATAGGCTTTCCTGTTCACCAGGCTGTTTATCAGTGATGACTTACCAACATTGGAACGTCCTGTGAATGCAATCTCAAGCATATGGTTTTCTGGAAGCCTGCTTGTAATGCCACATACTGTTTCCAGGTTTATGCTTTTAATCTTCACTGTACCAGAACCTCCTTAAATACCTCTTCTGCATGCTGCGTATACTTCACATTTATTCCATCTAAAATTTCTTTTTCAATGTCATCAATGTCTTTTTTATTTTTTGCTGGCACAAATACAAGTTTTATGCCAGCAGTTTTTGCCGCAAGTATCTTTTCTTTTAATCCGCCTACAGGAAGAATCCTGCCACGCAGTGTAAGTTCACCTGTCATTGCCACATCAGCCCTTACTTTCTGTCCGGTTACAGCAGAGTAAATAGCTGTAGCCATTGTAATCCCGGCGGATGGCCCGTCTTTTGGCACAGCACCCTCTGGTACATGAAGATGCACATCATGCTCTTCAAAATATTTATCAGGAAGGTTTTCAGATGCAACAGACCTCACATATGACAGGGCAATTTTAGCTGATTCCTGCATAACATCGCCCAGTTTTCCTGTAAGTTCAAGCTTGCCAGTGCCTTTCATAACATTTACTTCTACTTCCAGCGTATCCCCGCCAGAACCTGTCCATGCGAGACCTCTCACTATGCCGGTGTCAGGTTCTGTATTTGCCATATCTATAGTATACTTTTCAGTTCCAAGAAATTTCCTGATATTGCGCTCTGATACCCTTATACGGCAATCTGCATCTTTTGCAGCTTCCATAGCTGCTTTTCTGCATATCTGTGCAATTTTTCTTTCAAGATTCCTTACGCCTGCTTCACGTGTATAATTTTCAATAATTATCTTAACAGCTCTATCTGATATATTAAGCTGGTTTTTTGTCAAACCATTGGCAATTTTTTGTTTTTCTAAAAGATGTTCTTTAGCAATATGAAATTTTTCATTAGATGTATATCCAGGCAGCTCTATAACTTCCATCCTGTCAAGAAGCGGTTTTGGAATTGTATCAGTAGTATTTGCAGTACATATAAACATTACTTTTGATAAGTCTACTGGCAGCTCCACATAGTGGTCCCGGAAGTGTTTATTCTGTTCAGAGTCAAGTACCTCAAGGAGTGCTGAAGACGGGTCGCCCTTATAGTCACTGCCAAGCTTGTCTATCTCATCAAGCAGCATAACAGGATTTTTCACTTTAGCTGACCTTAATGCAGTAACAATCCTGCCTGGCATTGCACCTACATAGGTACGTCTGTGGCCTCTTATCTCAGCTTCATCACGTACACCACCAAGACAGATACGCACATATTTTCTGTCCATAGCCTTTGCAACTGACTTTGCAACTGATGTCTTGCCTGTTCCTGGCGGTCCTGCAAGACATATGACAGGGCTCTGGCCATCCTTTTTAATTGCCCTGACTGCAATGCACTCAAGCACTCTTTCTTTCACATTCTTTAAACCATAGTGGTCTTTATCCAGCACTCCGCTGGCATGTACAACATCTGTATTGCTGTTGCTCTCTTTCTTCCATGGAATATCAAGAAGTGTTTCAATGTATCCTCTTATAACAGCATTTTCAGATGAACTGGAACTTGTCAGTTTAAAACGCCTGATTTCATCTTTAATTTTTTTCTTTACCTTTTTAGATGCTTTAAGTTTCTTTAAAGATTCTATATATTTGTCTGCGTCATTTTCAGAGTCTTCATCACCAAGTTCTTTGTGTATCGCTTTCATCTGTTCACGCAGATAATACTCTTTCTGGTTACTTCCTACCTGTTCTTTTACCCGCTTAGAAATATCTTCCTGTATCCGCATTATGCCTATCTCACGGCTCAGCACAACAGACAGCTGTTCATGACGGTCTATTACACTGTCCTCTGAAAGAATTTTTTGTTTTACCTGGTAGCTGACAGGTATATTAGAACAAATCTGGTAAACCAGTGTATCAAGGTCTGTAATTTTTAAAATCTCATCAATAAGCTTGTGGTTAAACCTGCCATTTTCATTGGCGTATATCTGGAATAAATCCCTGATGCCACGCACAAGTGCAACCATCTCAAGTGTATATGATGTATCCCCTGTCTCCGGAAGACTTTCAAGTGTTCCAGAGAGATAGCCATCTTTTGTTTCAAGAAACTTAAGTTTCATACGTTCCTTGCCCACTATAACAACCCTGATGATTTTTCCAGGCATGTTTACTATCTGCTTTACCTCAGCAAGGGTTCCTGTCTCAAACAAATCATCTATCCCCGGATTTTCAACTGCCGGGTCTTTCTGTGCAACAGTAAACACAAGCTGTTTGCTGTTCATAGCCTCTTTTAGAGCCCTGACTGTACTTTCACGCCCTACTTCAAAATATACAGTTGTTTTTGGAAATACTACTAAATCCCTTAGTGTGACTACAGGAACATCTTCCATTGTATCTGCTACATCTATATTTTCTCCCATTTCCAGCTGATTCTCCATTTACAAAACAGAGGGATTATCCATCTCTCCCAAATTTATGCAATTTCATTGGTTTTTGTTGCATGCCTGATTTCATCATTCTTAAGAATAAGAAGTGGCTCTTCATCGCCTGCCACTGATTCCTTAGTGATAATACATTCTTTTACTTCACTGTCTGACGGCACCTCAAACATTGCATCCATCATTATAGATTCCATAATTGCACGCAGTCCTCTTGCACCAGTTTTTCTTTCAACTGAGCGCTTTGCAACTGCTTCAATTGCTTCATCTGCAAACGTAAGCTTTACGCCATCCATTTCAAACAGTTTTTTATATTGCTTAGTAATTGCATTTTTGGGTTCAACAAGGATTTTCTTAAGTGCTTCCTCGTCGAGCAGGTCAAGTGCAACATTTATAGGCAGTCTTCCAATAAGTTCAGGAATAATTCCAAACTTGACAAAATCTTCAGGAAGTACCTGCCTGAATAAATCACCAATATTTTCATCCCTTTTTGTTGAAATTTCTGCATTAAAACCAATTGACTTCTTACCTATACGTGTTCCAATTATATTTTCCAGTCCATCAAATGCCCCGCCACAGATAAATAATATATTTGTTGTATCAATCTGGAAGAACTCCTGGTGTGGATGTTTCCTGCCACCCTGTGGCGGAACGCTTGCAACTGTACCCTCTAAGATTTTAAGCAGGGCCTGCTGTACACCTTCTCCTGAAACATCCCTTGTAATTGAAACATTTTCTCCTTTACGTGTAATTTTATCAATCTCATCTATATATATGATTCCATGTTCAGCTCTTTCCATATCATAATCTGCTGCCTGTATAATCTTTAAAAGGATGTTTTCTACATCTTCTCCTACATAGCCAGCTTCTGTAAGTGCAGTCGCATCTGCAATCGCAAATGGGACGTTAAGCACCTTGGCAAGTGTCTGTGCAAGGAACGTCTTGCCTGAACCTGTAGGGCCTATCATCATAATATTGCTTTTCTGCAGTTCCACATCCATGCTCCTGCCTGAAAGCACACGTTTATAATGGTTATAAACAGATACGGAAAGCACCTTTTTTGCATCCTCCTGGCCTACCACATACTCATCAAGGAACTCTTTCATTTCTTTAGGCTTCAGAAGGTTGATATTCATATCATTGTTGTAAATTTCCTCATCATCATCCTCTTCTATGATTTCGGAACAGAGTTCAATACATTGGTCACATATATAGACGCCAGGTCCTGCAACCAGCTTGTGGACCTGGTTCTGCGTTTTACCGCAGAATGAGCATTTCAGCTTTGCATCATCTTTCTTTAATCCCATCAATTACCCTCATTTCCTTTTTGTGATTATTTCATCTATTAAACCATAGTCTTTTGCTTCCTGTGCTGTCATATAATTGTCGCGTTCTGTATCAGTCTGTATTCTTTCCAGTGGCTGTCCTGTATTCTCTGCAAGTATTCTGTTTAACTGGTTTCTTGTCTTTAACATCTGTTCTGCCACAATACGGATTTCTGTCTCCTGGCCTTTTGCACCGCCTGATGGCTGGTGTATCAGGATTTCTGAATTTGGAAGGGCAAACCTCTTTCCCTTTGCACCTCCTGATAAAAGGAAAGAACCCATACTGGCAGCAAGTCCCATACAAATAGTGGAAACATCACATTTTATATAGTTCATTGTATCATATATTGCAAGCCCTGCACTTACAGAGCCGCCTGGGCTGTTAATATAAAACTGTACATCTTTTTCTGTATCCTGTGACTCAAGAAAAAGAAGTTCTGAAACGAGTACACTCGCAACATCGTCATTTACCTCACCAGTCAGAAATATAATCCTGTCCTGTAAAAGCCTCGAATAAATATCATATGAGCGCTCACCGCTGCTCGTCTTCTCAATAACATAAGGTATACTATAACCCATTATAACCCTCCTTACACTTCAACTGATGCATCAACAACAAAGCCAGCTGCTTTCTGTACTGCTATATCCATAAGTATCTGTTCTTTCTCTTCATTACTAATCCGCTCTTTAAGCTTTCCAGCCTCCATATTGTACATAGCTGCCATATTTTCAACTTCTTTATCATATTCTTCTTCTGAAGCTCCGATATTCTCAGCAGCAACGACTGCTTCAAGCACAAGGCGGTTCTGTATGCGCAGGACTGCCTGTGGCTTTATATCATCAACCAGCTTTTTTGGTGTATATCCTGTAATCTGCATATACTGTTCAAAAGAAAGCCCCTGTCTTTTCATATTCTGTGCAAGTTCCTGTGTCATCTGCCTTATCTGTTCATCAATCATAGGTTCTGGAATATCCATCTGTGCATTGTCAATAATTTTTCTTATTACTTCTTCTTCTTTCTCTCTCTTAATAATAATCTTTTTATTTTCAAGCAGTTTGTTCTTAAGGTCTTCCCTATACTCTGCCAATGTATCAAAATCAGATACATCCTGTGCAAACTCATCATCAACATCTGGAAGCTCTTTTATTTTAATTCCATTAAGCTTCACTTTGAATACAGCAGCTTTTCCACGCAGCTCTTCTGACTGGTACATTTCAGGGAATGTTACATTGACATCAAATTCATCACCAATATTTTTTCCAATAATCTGTTCTTCAAAATTGTCAATAAATGTATGCGAACCTATAACAAGTGAATGGTTTTCAGACTTTCCGCCTTCAAACTGCTCACCATCAATATAACCGTCAAAGTCTATTGTAACAGTATCACCATCCTGTACTGCCCTGTCATCAACTGTTATCATACGTGAATTGCTTTCCCTTACCCTGTTAATCTCTTCGTCAATTTCTTTGTCAGAAACTTCTGCTTCTTTCTTTTCTACTTCAATGCCCTTATAATCTCCAAGTGTAACCTCTGGTTTAACAGCTACGGTAGCAGTGAAGATAAATGGCATGCCTTTTTCTATCTGCTCTACTTTAATTTCAGGCTGTGAAACGATTTCCAGGCCACTTTCCTTAAAAGCATTCTCATATGCATCAGGAATAATAATATTAGCAGCATCTTCATAAAACACTCCTGCGCCATACATCTTTTCTATCATTTTGCGTGGAGCTTTTCCCTTGCGGAAACCAGGTACTACTATTCTATTCCTGTTTTTTTTATACGCACTGTCCATCGCTTTTTCAAGTTCCTCTGCTGGGACTTCGACTGTAAGCTTTGCCATGCTCTTCTCTAAATTTTCTACCTGTACACTCATTTTAATATTTCCTCCTTATATTCAAAAACGGGTATCCTCTCCCGCAATCTGTCATTTGTATAATATAGCACGAATAAACCCCTAAAATCAAGGGGTTTAGATAAAAATTATAATCAAAAACACATTTTTAGCTGGTAACATGTTTCTTTTCTTCTAAAACTGCTATTATTTTATCTACATATTTCCCGCATAATTCCTGTGTTTCAGCCTCTGCCATCACACGTATTACTGGCTCTGTCCCGCTTTCCCTTATAAGGATGCGTCCATTGCCTGCAAGTGCTTTTTCAGCCTCACTGGCAGCACTCTGCACATCAGGGTCATTTATTGCAGCTTTTTTATCAGCCACTTTTACATTCTTTAACAACTGTGGATAAATTTTTAAATCTTTCCTAAGTTCTGAAAGCTTTGTTTTCTTTTCAAGCATAACTTCCATAAGCATAAGGGATGTAAGCACACCATCACCTGTTACAGCATATTTGCTGAATATAATATGTCCTGACTGTTCACCGCCAAGCGAATGTCCCGCTTCCATCATGCATGCATTGACATATTTATCACCAACAGCAGTTTTTTCATATAATATGCCAGCTTTGTCAAGCGCCTTGTAAAGACCAATATTAGACATAATAGTAGTTACAACTGTATTATTATTAAGCTCTCCTTTTTCTTTAAGGTAACATCCACACAGATAAAGTATTGCATCACCATCAATTACTTCCCCTTTATCGTCAACTGCAAGGCATCGGTCCGCATCACCATCATATGCAAAACCTATATCAAGGTTTTTCTCTTTTACAAACTTCTGCAGGTTTTCAATATGGGTAGAGCCACAGTCTTTATTAATATTTGTGCCATCCGGCTCCATCCCTATCACAAATGTCTTAGCGCCTAATGCATCAAACACACCCTTTGCTACAGAATATGAAGAACCATTAGCACAGTCCAGGCCCACCCGGATATTTTTAAATGAACGCGTGGCAAGTGACATAAGATAGCCTATATATCTGTGCCTTCCTATTGCATAGTCAACTGTACATCCGATATTTTCCTTTGTTGCAAATGGTATTGCATCTTCCGGGCCATCTATGTACTCTTCTATTTTTTCTTCTATCTCTGCCTCAAGCTTGTGCCCATTGCCATTGATAACTTTAATGCCATTGTCATAGTATGGGTTATGGCTTGCTGAAATCATTATTCCA
The DNA here is from genome assembly GCA_002493085.1 of Lachnoclostridium sp. UBA7122. Classification (GTDB taxonomy): domain Bacteria; phylum Bacillota; class Clostridia; order Lachnospirales; family Lachnospiraceae; genus Butyribacter. Next base: position 9,732 of record DKXQ01000261.1, on the reverse strand, counting down.
CAGTCAAACTGCTCCGTCCTTACTACATATGATACACTTGGTGTCGGGGTTACATGCAGCAGGTATACATCTGCACCACTTGCTGTAAGTCCTGCTGATAACGCATCTTCAAACATATAGCTTGAACGCCTGGTATCTTTTCCTATTATAATTCTTGCCTTGTGTTCCTGTCCATAATACCACCCAAGAAAACGTCCTGCTTTATATGCATGTATAACATTTAAACCAACATTAGCTTCACCACGGAAACCATCTGTACCAAAATACTTCATAGTATTCCCTCCATTCTTATTTTTAATCTGGCCTTTTGCCAGCAGGAGTGGCTGCCAGACTGAATTGCAATATTGATTTTAACCTGACTACTCTGCCTGTTCAAATACGAACTTAATGCTTTGAACATTTTACCTACGAAAAGGCGGCTTCGTAGAACCACCAATATTCAGTTGTTAAATATATTTTAATATATTTGATTGTAATAGTCAATAGAAATTTTAAAAGTGGCTTTCATCCTCATAGTTATGAGGGTTTTCGCCACAAATTATAATATTCCAGAATTTTACCTAGAATAATACCAAGAGTAACTTCTAATTCTCCAGTTAAAAATTTTGCATTTTTGCCTGAAAACTGCTATTCAAATATATAAAACCTTGTGAAAAATGTTTCATACTACATAATGCCTCTTATAAGCAGTTAATAATTTCAGTTTTCCAGAACCAACGTGGTGGGTTTTATAAAAATCTTGTTAAAATTCTTAAAAGAACATACTTATCAAAATGCCACATCTTTTTAGACATATTACATTTACAAGAAAAGGAGACATATTATGAACTATACCAATGACATTTCTATCTATGACAAAAAAACATTTGGCTTAAGACTTGCAAAATTAAGGGAGTGCAAAAATATAAGCGCACGTGAAATGAGTCTTGCCCTCGGACAAAATAAAAATTACATAAATGCAATAGAAGCTGGCAGAAACCTTCCATCCATGTCATCTTTCTTTTGCATCTGCGATTATATTGGAATAGAACCAAAAGACTTTTTTGATATTGGTTACAAAAACCCGCTTCCTGCAGACCCATTTGAGAACATCCTCAGAAAACTTACCCCTGACCAGGCACAGCATATATACCAGATTGCTCTTGATATCGCCAATAAAGACTGATTAGGTTGTAACACTATGTCTGTGTCTGGAAATCCCTGCTTATTCAAGGAAATGGCAGGGATTTTTCCGTTCAGACAATGTAGCAAAACCATATCCGTCTGCTTTTAATTCTTTTATTATGCTGCGCAGTGCTTCAAGTGTTTTCCTGTTGCAGCCCGAATCATGCATAAGGATTACAGGTTCATCATATTTTTTATAATCTTTCCTTATATTGCTTAATATAGAATCAACAGTAGGCGTTCCTACAGAATCTTCAGCACTTACATTCCAGTCCTGGTACTCCAGTCCGTTTTTATGAATCCTGTCAATAATATTTGTCCGGAACGGGCTCATATAGCCATTTGCACTGCCCCATGGAAACCTGACTAATTTTGCTTTATAATTAAACTGCCTTTCAAGCTGGTCTTTTATCTTCATTACATCCTGATAACAGGAATCTTCTGTAGCATAAATTGCATTGGCTTCATGACAGTAAGTGTGAATCCCGATTTCATGCCCTTCATCTATTTCCCTTTTAATAATTTTTGACATTTCATCATCAATTTGCTGCCCTATAAGGAAAAATGTCGCCTTTGCACCTTCTTCTTTAAGTATATCAAGATATTGTGCTGTAAGGCAGCTAGGTCCGTCATCAAATGTAAGAAATGCTGTCTTTTTACTTTCTGTACCTGATGAGTTATTGTCTACACCATAGCTCTCTGTTTCTTTTATTTCCCTGCTCCTGTAACCTGCCCTCTCTATAAGCATGCATGCACATATGATAAGGACTGCAGCTATGCAAAATGCCTTTTCTTTTTTACTTTCCATAAATTACTATACCGCCTTTTTCCAGACATATTTGCCGTTTTATAAAATCTATGTCTGAAGGCTGCAAATATTACTGTAATTTTAGGTATATTTCTTTATGCTTTTGCTTCAAATACTGGCAGGACATCCAGCAGTTCAGCTATTGGTGTGGCATTGCTGCCCATAAACTTGTCAGTCTGCCAGATATCATAGTTTTCTTCACTTTCTTCATCAAAGCCACTGCCAGATAAGTATTTTAATAGTTTCCTTCTCTCTGTATCCTGCTCTTTGTCAGGAAGTTTTTTATAAAACTTTGAATCTTTAAATTCTTTTTCAACTTCCTTTAGCCCTGCAAGAATATATTCCTTGTCAGGGTCATCTTTACTGATACCACCTATTGCAGTATCTATAATGTCCTGGGCTTCCTGTTTTGACCTGCAGTTTTTAAGGCGGTGTGCCAGGGCTTCCTTTTTGTGCTGGACACGCATAGCTGTTGCATAGAGCTGTGGTTCGTGCAGCCTTAAATACTCCATCTCATCTGTTGAAAGCTTCTTCCCATTTTTAAGTTTCGCCATAATCTTGCTTAAATACTTTGCGCTCTCTTTTTCATCCATATCCGCTGCAGGGTCTATAAGCGCATCTATAGCATCCTGCCATATCTTATTAGTATCATTCATATTTTTCCTTGCTAAAACAGTATCCATTCTGTCTCCTTCCGCATATTTAGTTATTTTTATTTCCAGATTTATAAAACTATATCGGCATATTGCTGGAAAAAACAAGATTGAAAACTATTTTTATATATGATATATTATAGATATCTAAAGGAGGTGTTGTTCTCATGGGACAGTCCAGGCCAATACCTATAGGTGTTGAATTTTACAAGCAGATGATAGATAATGGATACTATTATGTAGATAAGACCTTGTTAATACGGGATATACTAGAACAGGGGATTACTGCTACTCTTTTTACACGCCCAAGGCGTTTTGGGAAAACATTAGTCCAGAGCATGTTAAAAACATTTTTTGAAAATGAAATCCTGCCAGATGGTACAACAGCAGATAATTCTGTATATTTCCAAGGTAAAAAAATCATGGACGCAGGAGAAGAATATACAAGACATATGGGAAAATACCCTGTAATATCCTTGTCTTTAAAATCAGCAAAACAGCCATCATATGAAACAGCACTGGAAAAATTACAAATAGCAGTATCAAGGGAATATAAAAGACACAGTTATATATTAGATAGCAGTACTTTGTTTCCATCAGAAAAAAAAGAATTCCTGTCTATTATAGAAAAGACTGCACCCATGTCTGTATACTCCACAGCATTGCAGTTTTTATCAGAATGTCTTGAAAAACACCACAGGCAGAAAGTAATAATACTGCTTGATGAATATGATGTACCGCTTGAAAATGCTTATTTTAGTGGCTTTTATGACCAGATGGTTTCTTTTATCCGTTCATTATTTGAATCTGCGCTAAAAACAAATGACAGCCTCAAATTTGCTGTAATTACAGGCTGTCTGCGCATAAGCAGGGAAAGCATATTTACAGGGCTCAATAATCTTGATATTATATCTTTGCTTAATGAAGATTACGCAGAATATTTTGGTTTTACACAAGATGAAGTTGATGGTTTTCTTGATTCTTATAATATAATACAAAGGAGAAATGAAGTAAAAGACTGGTATAATGGCTATCTTTTTGGAGATACAGAAGTATATAACCCATGGAGTGTAATAAACTATGTAAAAGATATTACCCGCAGAAATACAGAATTTCCCAAACCTTACTGGTCTAACACCTCATCTAACAGCATTGTACATGAATTAATTGAAAATTCCACTGGCAGTACAAAACGTGAACTTGAAGAACTTATTGCAGGCAGGGCAATAGAAAAACCAATACATGAAGATATTACTTATGCTGATATTTACAAATCACAAGATAATTTATGGAATTTCCTTTTTTTTACAGGCTATCTTAAAGTTGTAAAAAAAAGTTTTATAGAACAACAAATATACTTTTCTATGACCATCCCTAATAAAGAAATTCTCTATATATACAAAAATAGTATAAGGGAATGGTCTGGCAGGTGTATAGAAAAGCAGGATTTATCAGGGCTTGTAAAAGCATTTGAAGAGGGAAACTGTAAAACTGCATCTGATATTATTACAGGCCAGCTTATAGATACAATAAGTTTCTATGATTACAAAGAAGACTATTATCATGGTTTTATTGCAGGACTGTTAAAACACAATGGCAGATATATTGTAAAATCCAACAGGGAAAGCGGTACCGGAAGGTATGACTTATCCCTTAAAACACAAAGGATACGGCAGGGCAGGGCAATAATACTTGAACTAAAGGTGGCAGACAGCATAAACGGGCTGGAAAAAGGCTGTGCAGCAGCACTAAAACAGATAGAAAAGCTTCATTATGACAGTGATATAAAGGAAGAGGGCTATACAGATATACTTAAATATGGCATTTGTTTTTATAAAAAAGAGTGTCTGGTAATGAATTCATAAAACTGCCATTTTGTTCTGTAAATATTTAAGAGCCATATTTTACTATAACAGGCAGCCTTGCCCCCATCCTGCACAAAAGTTCATTGCTTATGCTTCCATAACTGTCTGCAACATAAGGTGCAGACAGTCTGCTGTCTTCTTCCGCACAAACCAGTGTTACGGGAGTGCCTACAGTAACATCCCCCACATCTGTTATATCAATAGCCAGCTGGTCCATGCATATACGCCCGATTACTGGTACACGGCACTGGTTAATTAATACGCTGCCTCTGCCACATGACAGGCTTCTTGGGAAACCGTCCCCATATCCTGCGGGCACTATTGCAACCAGGCTGTCACGTTCTGCTTTAAAATCCCTGCCATACCCAACACTTTCACCTTTCATCACCTGGCGTATAAGTATAACTTTACTTTTAAGAGACAGCACAGGATGCAGGTCTGGTTTTAATAAAGTGCTGTCATATGGTGAACTTAACACTCCATAAAGGGCTATGCCAGCCCTTACATAACTGCATTTAAGTCCTGGATAGTTTAAGAAACCATAACTGCTCTGTATGTGCAGCTTTGGCACTTTTATGCCGTCTTCTTCCAGCGCAGATACCAGATTGTAAAACTTTCCAATCTGGTTTTTTGTAAATAAAACATCACCAGGCTTTGTACTGTCTGCACAGCACAGGTGGGTAAACATGCCACACACTTTTATATTTTTCATCGTAAATATTTTTTCTATGTTCCAGATATCACGGTAGTCTGCCCCCAGACGGTGCATGCCTGTATCTATTTTTATATGGCATTTTATGGAAACTCCTTGTCTATTTAAGGCATTTGCATAGCCAGCATCTATAATTGTCTGTGTTAAACCATATTTTGACAATTCGTATGCCCTGGCCACATCTGTATAGCCAAGTACAAGTATTTCTCCCACTATGCCATATTTCCTAAGTTTAATCCCCTCGTCAGCTGTTGCAACTGCAAATGCCCTTATGCCTATTTTGTTAAGATGTACAGAAACCTCAAATGCGCCATGCCCATAAGCCTGTGCTTTTACAACAGCCATAAGTTCACAATTTGGCGGCATTGCCAGCTTTAAAACTTTTACATTGTGCTCAAGGCTTTTTAAATCAATCTCTATATAAGCCCTTGCAGTTTTAGTATCATATTTTGTTTTTACAAGTTTCTTATTCAACAAAACTGCTGCCGCTATGCCAGTTATTACTGATAACAGGCAGACTGCAAAATAGTGCACTATGCTGTTTTCAATAAGCAGCCCTTGTATATGCAGCAGTTTTGCAGACAGCCGCACCAGTACAATAACCAATGGATGTATAATATAAATTACTAAAGATGCTGTTCTTATATTTTTAAAGCGCTTTCCTTCTATATGCAGCAGAATATTGAATAAAAAATACATACATGGCAGCAGAAATATATACATGCTGTCATGGCGCTGTATCTTAAAATAGTGCAACAGCATACCTTCAGCAAGCATAAGCACAAAACTTATTACAAAATAAATAATGCTTTTGCTAAATGCCACTTTCCTGCGGCTGTCAGATATAAAACCACCCAGTACAAAAAATACAGGGGCAAAGAAAATTCCATTTCTTGTATAACCAGACACCTGGAAAATAAGGCTGTAAAAGTCTTTTAGTACAGGAATCTTTGCAGCTATGCCATAATAACTGTCCCCACATAAACCAGCCACATAAAAAGCAGCGGAAATGGCCAGTGCTTTTTTATAGCCATGCTTCTTTACAAGATGCCATGAGATAACTGCACCAGCCATTGATGCTGGAAGGTACCATAGATGGTATAAAGTGCCATCAAATACAATGTCTTTAATTATATTTGGCATAATGTTATCCATTTTAAAATATCCATTATAAATATTGACAGGTATGTATAAAAGTATGGCAATGCCATAAATTAAAGCTGTCTTTTTCAAAAAAACAATTAACTTTTCTGTATTATAAGAATATCTTGAAACCAGAAAAAATCCAGATGCCATAAAAAAGAATGGAACTGCCACCCGGGCTATAATCTTTGTGAATATAAAGTCACCTGTTTCACTAAAAGACTTAAACAGCGAGGTATGGATAGCAATAACCAGCAAAGCTGCAGCCAGCCTGAAATTATCAATGCCCGTATAGTATTTATCTTTATCCATTTTCTTTCCTCCAGACTGTCACAATAATCTGCCAGTTTTTATCACTTAATATACAATCCAGCTAGTTTATCTAACATTTCTGTAAAAGACAGCCCGGCACCTTTCATCATATTTGGATAGCGGCTGTGCAAAGTAAAACCAGGAATTGTATTTACTTCATTAAAAACAATCCTGCCTCCTGGCTCAAGAAACATATCAACCCTCGCAAATCCAGAACACCCAAGGGCTTTATAAATTGCCATGGCAGTTTCTTGTATCCGTTTTTCTGTCTGGACATCAATTCTTGCTGGCATATAAATCTTTGATGATTTCAAAGTATATTTTTCAGTATAGTCAAAGAAACCCTCCTGTAACTCAATTTCATCGACTCTTCCAGTAAAAAGTATATCATTGCCCATTACAGCACAGCCTGTTTCAAACCCACTAATTGCCTCTTCAGCAATAACTTCAGTATCATATTTAAAAGCCAGCTCTAAAGCAGCACCAAGCTCACAGCTTTTTGTCACTTTTGTTATCCCAAATGATGAGCCCTGGCGCAGTGGCTTGACAAAAACAGGGTACTTTAAACGGGCATTGATTTCCTTTACCGCCTCCTTTTTATTAAAATGCCTAAAAGTTAATGCTTCTGGCACAGCTATGCCAGAAGCACTGGCAAGCTTATGTGCCCTGTCCTTATCCATGCAAATTGCAGACGACAATGTGCCACACCCAATAACAGGTATGCCTGCCAGTTCAAATAGTCCCTGTACTGTACCATCTTCACCATTTTTGCCATGTAAAACAGGAAACATTAAATCAAGTTTAATAATATTAAAACTTTCCCCACAAAACTCAAGCAGTCCTTTTATGGAACGGTTTTGTGAAACTACAACAGGAAATATGTTTTTGCTGTCTTTAAACCATGTATTGCCAGCAATTTTTCCATATGTCCCTGTGTAATGGTACCAGTCCCCATCCCGTGTAATCCCAATAGGTATAATATCAAACTTGTCTTTGTTTATGTTTTCTAAAACTGCATATGATGACTGTAGTGATACCTCATACTCTGCAGAACAGCCTCCAAACAAAACAGCAATTTTTTTCTTATGCATATTTAACACCTCTTTCTTGCTTTAGTATGGTAATTGTACCAGAACTGGGAGCGTATTTTATTAGTTTATGCATAAGATACCCTTAAGGTTTTCTGCTGAATTACTTACAATTCACTTACAAGGCAGTATAACTTTAAACTCTGTAAGCCCATCACTGCTTTTTGCCGAAAGTGTACCATTGTGAAGCTGCACTATCTGTCTGGCAATGGCCAGTCCAAGCCCTGCCCCGCCTTTGCCTGTGCCACGTGAAGAGTCAAGCCTGTAAAACTGTTCAAATATCCGTTCCAGTTTTTCTTCTGGAATAGTATCGCCATAGTTAGTGAATGTAATGACCAGGTTTTCATCCTGCCCTGTTACTGTAATATTTATACCAGTGCCATCAAAGCTATAACTAACAGCATTTTTCAAAAGATTATCGAACACACGCTGTATTTTATCTGCATCGCATCTTAACATAGTATCCTCTGCAATACTAAGATGGCAGTCCAGGTTCTTTTCTTTAAACATTGGCTTAAATTCGTATAAAAGCATTTCAAGCAGGCGTGTAAGGTTTATCCTGCTGTACTGCAGTACAATATTTGTTAAATTAAATTTGGCTATTTCAAAAAACTCATTAACCAGGTCTTCAAGACGTTCTGCTTTATTTAAAGAAACAGAAATATATTTCTGCCTTAACTTTCCAGATATTTGTTTCTCATCGTGCAACAGGTTTAAATAGCCAATAACTGAAGCAAGCGGGGTTTTTAAATCGTGGGCAAGATAAACAACCAGGTCGTTTTTACGCTGTTCCGCCAGTTGTGTGTCCAATTTTCTTTTTTCAAGGGTATGTTTAATTGTATTTATCTTCTTTTCTATAGCCGACAGCTCTGCTGGCAGCAATACTTCCCCAGTTCCTTCATTTATTAAAGCATCAATGCCTTTATTGATTTCCATAAAATATTTTACAAACCAGTTTAAATATATGCGGAATATAATAAAAAACACAACTGCTATCATAACCATAAATATCAAATCCATATTATTGCGCAATGTCATCTGGTAGAGTTTTAAAGCCTGTACATAGTCTATATCAAATAACCTTTGGAATACAATAACAGCCAGGTTTGCAAATTTCCCTTTCCAGAAAAAACCATACACAAAATGGATAATAAAAACAGCAATGATAACCATCAGTATAGTACGTGAAAAAACCAGGTTTTTAAACTGGCCAAAGTCATCCTCTTTTCTAAATATTTTATTTTTCAATGGTATATCCAACTCCCCATACATTTATTATAAATTTTGGCTTTTTTGCTGATTCGTGCAGCTTCTCCCTCAAGCGCCCTATATGGGCCATAACTGTGTTATTATTGCTGCTTATGTATTTCTCTCCCCATACTGCTTCAAACAATTCCTCTGAGGGAACAACAATTCCCTGACGTTCACAGAGATACCAGAGGATGGAAAATTCAATGGGAGTCAGGGACAGTTCCTTTCCAAAGAGCAGACACTTGTGGGTATTTTTGTTGATAACAAGTCCACGAATATCGTATTCGCAGGCAGGCTCGCCCTGTGCGGAAACGGAATTGTTATAGTGCATATACCGCCGAAGCTGTGTTTTTACTCTGGCTGTTACTTCTAAGGGATTAAAGGGCTTTGTAATATA
>DKXQ01000261.1:0-295 GCA_002493085.1 Lachnoclostridium sp. UBA7122 | reverse complement strand
TTTCTCTCCCCATACTGCTTCAAATAATTCTTCTGACGGAACTACACTGCCCTGGTGTTCACATAAATACCAAAGAATAGAAAACTCAATCGGGGTAAGCTGTAATTCCTTGCCATATAAAAAACACTTGTGTGTACTTTTATTAACCAGCAGTCCCCTGATGTCATATTCATTAACTGTGTCCTGGCTTTTTCCGGCAAGGCTGTTGTAATTCATATACCTTCTTAACTGTGTCTTTACTCTTGCTGTAAGCTCTAATGGATTAAACGGCTTAGTAATATAATCATCAGCGCCA
>DKXQ01000023.1:5806-6095 GCA_002493085.1 Lachnoclostridium sp. UBA7122 | reverse complement strand
TGAAGATAAAAATAATATACTTGGTGGTTACATTGCATTTATAAAAAAAGCTGAGGAGTTAAAACATACACAGGGATATACATTTACAAAGGCACTTAAAGAGACGGTAGATTGGTGTAGAAAAGAAAATATACTTGCTGGTTTTATGGAAGAAAGGAGTGAGGAGATGATGAATCTTATGCTAGAAGAATGGAATATTGAAGATGCAATAAAATATAACAGGGAAGATGCCTGGGAAGAGGGTCTGGAACAGGGCAGGCTTGAAGGCAGACAGGAAGGCAGACAGGAA
>DKXQ01000023.1:0-5461 GCA_002493085.1 Lachnoclostridium sp. UBA7122 | reverse complement strand
AAAAATGGAATGGTTTATGCGTATTATGAAATGAATATGAATACCAATGAAATAGCAAAAAAAATGCAGCTTACAGAAGCAGAGGTAATGGATATAATAAAGAAAAGAGATATGCATCAGTGAATTTAGTTCCAGGAAGCCACTAAATCTTTAGCTTCGTGGCAGTTCGGTAAAAAACTGCACAATATATCTAAACTTTTGTATACCCAGATAAAGTTACACTATCCAGACCTGATAGTAATACTTGCCAAAAAATGCCATATCAAGTATACTTATATATAGGTTTATTTGTTAATAATTATAGGTATTTTTAAGATGGAGGTAATAAAAATGAATATTTTAGTTGTAAACTGTGGAAGTTCATCCCTTAAGTTTCAGCTTATAGACGCAGAAACAGAGCATGTCAAGGCATCTGGTAACTGTGAGCGTATTGGTCTTGATGGAAGGATTTTGTATAAAGCTGGCAGTGACAAGTCAGAGCTTGAAACTGCCCTGCCAGACCATGCTGTTGCTATAAGTAAGGTTCTTGATTTACTAACAGACCCTGAAAAAGGTGTTATCCAGTCACTTGATGAAATACATGCTATTGGGCACCGCCTGGTTCATGGAGGAGAGAAGTTTGCTTCTTCAGTAGTTGTTGATGAAAATATTATTAAAGAGATTGAAACATGCAATGACCTTGCACCCCTTCACAATCCTGCCAATATTCTTGGAATACGTGCATGCCAGAGAGCTATGCCAAAGATTAAACATGTTGCCGTATTTGATACAGCGTTCCATCAGACTATGCCGCCAAAAGCATATTTGTATGCACTACCGAAAGAGTATTACAGTAAATATGGTGTGCGCCGCTATGGTTTTCATGGTACAAGCCATAGTTTTGTTTCACGAAGGCTTGCAGAACTTGCAGGTCTTGACTATGAAAATTCAAAGCTGATTGTATGCCATATTGGAAGCGGAGCCAGTATCTCAGCTATTAAGAATGGCAAGTCAGTTGACACAAGCATGGGTATGACACCATTAGAGGGTCTTGCCATGGGAACACGTTCAGGAGATATTGACCCTGCGATAATTGAATTTATCTGTCAGAAAGAAAATATCAGTGTAAGTGAGCTGACCATGATTTTAAATAAGAAATCAGGCGTACTTGGCATGTCAGGTGTTTCAAGTGATTTCAGGGATATTATAGCAGCTGCAGATGATGGAAACGAAGATGCCCAAAATGCATTTGATGTACTTGTATACCGCATAATTAAGTATATCGGAGCTTACTATATGGCGCTTGGCGGAGCAGATGCAATAGCATTTACAGCTGGGGCAGGAGAGAACAGTAGTGAAGTACGTAAAGCAGTTATGGAAGGCCTGTCAGCAATAGGCATTAAAATGGATGAAGAAGCCAATAAAAAGCGTGGCGAAGAAGCGCTTCTTTCTACACCTGACAGCAAAGTTCCTGTATGGATTGTCCCAACCAATGAAGAACTTGCGATTGCAAGGGAAACTGCACATCTTGCCTTTTAGTTTTAATGTATATTAACTTTTTATGTGGATAATGCCGATAAAAATAATAGTATCATAAATGGCATTTGTTTTAAAATTAAGGAGGATGATTTATGAACGGGATAAGCAGTTATGGCGCATATCTGGGCAGCCAGTACGATAATACCACATACGGCCAGAGGACAAACAGCACAAAACAGACACAGGCTGTAAAAGATAAAGATGAAGTTAAACTAAGTGATAAGGCTAAGAACTTATTAAAAGAACTTAGACAAAGCTATGGCAATGTAGATTTCATGGTTGCAAGCTATAATACAGATGAAGAGGCTGATGCTTATTTATCAAAGGGTACTAAAGATTTCAGTGTACTGATAGACCCTGAAGAACTTGAAAAAATGGCTAATGATGAAAAAACCAGGCAAAAAAATCTGGGCGTTATTGATGAAGCGATGGGAAAGCTTTCTGATATGAAAGATAAACTTGGTGACAAAAAAGACGAAGTTACACGCTTTGGAGTTTCAATCGACAAAAATGGCACAGTATCATTTTTTGCTGAATTAGAGAAATTAAGCGAAAAGCAGAAAGAGCGTATAGAAAGTTCAAAAGAGAACAAAGAAGAAGGAGGATATGTGCAGAGTCCACGAATAAAGAGAACAAAAGTAACTGCATCTTCCGTAGACGGACTTTTTGATAAAATTAATAATGTTGACTGGTCTAAAATAAAAGAAGAAAAACCAGAACCAGACAGGAACAGGTTTAATTTTAGTATCTGACTTTAATAATTATTAATTTGTGTGAAATTAGCCCCTCTGAAACAGAGGGGTTAATTTATGACAAAAAATCTTTACTACATACGTAGAATAATATTTGCTTTTTACATCAAAGTGGAGGTATAAGATATGGGGGAAATCCGTTTACATGAAGGAGAATTAAATGTAATGGAACTTCTGTGGTCAAATAAAGTTCTGGCAGCAAGGGATATTGCTAAAATTATTAAAGAATATATAGGCTGGGAAAAAAATACCACATATACAGTAATTAAACGTCTTATTAACAAAGGAGCTATTATACGTGAAGAACCAGGTTTTATCTGCAAGGCTAACGTTTCAAAAAGAAAGATACAGAATATAGAGACACAGGCTTTATTAAACCAGATGTACAATGGCTCAATTTCTAATTTTATAACTGCATATCTGGCAGAACAGAAACTGTCAGCATCAGATATTGCAGAACTTAAGAAAATTATATCAAAACAGCCGCCACAGCAAGCCAGGTACCGTTAACATGGGGCAGGGCAGTAGTATAATGACTGGATTGATTGAATGAGTATTTCTATATCTCTTTGATAAATTCTTGTTTATCAAAGAGATTAGACAAGGATTTATTTGGAAATATTGAGGAGGTTTTTACTATATGGCTGCATTAGATAATGAGACTTTCCACCAGCAGAACAAGCAAAAAAATACACTAAAGTTAAGAGCTGTTTTAAATGAACTGCCAGCATTTTGTAAAGATTATTTCCGTGGCATTGAACCATCAACATCTTTAAAAACCCGTCTTGGATATGCATATGATATGAGAACTTTTTTCAGGTTTCTTATTGCACAGAATCCTGAATTTAGTGGTTTAGATATTAAAAATATTACACTTGGACATATTGAACTGATTAAACCTGTAGATATTGAAGAATATATGGAATATCTCCAATTATATTATTATAACGGACAAAAGTATACTAATGATGAACATGGGATTCACCGCAAACTTGCCTCCCTGCGCAGCTTTTACTTATACTACCACAAAAGGGAACTTATTAAAAACAACCCAACTGTTATTGTAAATATGCCTAAACTTCATGACCGTGAAATAATCCGCCTTGACACAGATGAGGTGGATGAACTTTTAAATCTTGTCGAACATGGCGGGGATAACCTTAAAGGCATTAAAAAAACATATTATGAAAAAAATAAGCTGAGAAATATCGCAATTTTTACACTTTTTCTTGGAACAGGCATACGTGTTTCTGAATGTGTAGGACTAAATATTGAAGATGTTGACTTCAGGGAAAACAGGATACGTATTATACGTAAAGGCGGCAAAGAGGAATATGTATATTTTGGTACAGAAGTCGCCAAAGCCCTTAGCAACTATATAGAACTTTCAAGGTGTCTTATACAGCCTAAAAAAGGACATGCACATGCACTCTTCTACTCCATACAGAAACGCCGGATTACTGTACAGGCAGTTGAAAACCTTGTAAAAGAATATGCCAGCCAGGTTACAACATTTAAACACATTACACCACATAAACTCAGAAGTACATATGGCACAGCCCTGTACCAGCAGACAGGAGATATCTATCTTGTCGCTGATGTCCTTGGACATAATGATGTAAATACTACTAAAAAACACTATGCTGCCATTGGTGATGACAGAAAACGCAAGGCTGCACAAGCTGTAACTTTACATAAAAATTAAGTGCATAATGTGATTACCGGGGAGAAATAAACTTGACAAAAAGAAAGATAGCAGATATTATTGTTTATGTCTTAGAGAACTTGTAGCAACCCAGTTAACAGAAATGAGGTAAAATATGAAAGGGAAACTTGTATTAACAACAGTTGCTTGTATGACTCTGCTATGTACGTCATGCAATTCACCTGTGAAGACTGTTGATAAAACAGTAATTTCTACTATTTCTTCAAATGTGCAAAATGGAACTGCTGCACCAGAACCAACAGCTTCTACAGAACCAGAAGATGACAAAAAAGACAATCAGGAAAAGAAACCAAAACCTTTAGCTCTTGGGAAAAAAGCTTCTGTAGGTGATTGGAAATTTACTGTCAGGAAAGCAGAGGTGAAATCCAAGATTTTAAATGGGAAATACTATTATTTTAAACCTGCCAAAGGACATAAATATGTCTGTCTTACTGCATCTGCAAAAAATACTGGCAAAAAGGAAGCAACATTCCTTCCACGTATTGGGTACAGTAACCAGATTAATGTTGCTAAACTCTATTTTGGTGAATATGAATACACTGCTACTTCCCTGCTAAGTTGTGATAAAGATTTATTGGACAAGAAAATCAAGCCTTTAGCTTCTAAAAAAGGAATTATTGTGTTTGAAGTACCTAAAAAGGTTGCAAAAAAGATAAAAAAACTAAAACTTACAATAGGTACAGACTCCGACATGGTAACATATTCACTGAAGTGAATTACTCTTACTCATAAAAATAATTTACAATAAAACTGTCCATATTTGCAAACTTTCTGCAATATGGACAGTTTTCCTCTCCTGCTTTATAATAACTATTCAATATAATATACCCAGTTTTCCTTACGTGGTTTTGTATCAGGATATTCACCATCTGTATAGCCAAGTATGCAGTGCCCAATACCCTCATACTCTCCTTCTATGCCTAATGAAGCCAGAATTTCCTTTCCCTCAGGGCTTTCAAATTCTTCTTTTGCACGGTGTATCCAGCAGCTTCCTATTCCAAGTGCATGTGCAGCAAGCATTAAGTTACCCATAACAAGACTGCCATCATAAATATGTGTTGCACAATTTTTATCAGCAATAACCACAAGAACAACAGGTGCACCATAAAATGGGTCGCTGTCTGTTCCCATAATTTTAGCATTTAGCCTGGAAAGCTTGTCCCTTGTTTCCTTATTAGTTATTGCAATAATAACAGGTGACTGCCTATTCATACCTGTGGCGGCATATGTGCCAGCAGTTATAATCTTTTCAATAAGCTCATTTGGCACCATATCAGGTTTAAAACTGCGGATACTTCTGCGTGTTTTCAATATTGTCAGTAAATCATTTTTTTCAGACATAACTAGCCTCCATATCTTTCAAATTTATACATATTATAACATTTACTGATTTTATTCACAAGATAAAATATTTATTATAATCTATTTGAAAGGAAGTCAAAAAGATAGTGTAACTTTACCTGGG
>DKXQ01000189.1 GCA_002493085.1 Lachnoclostridium sp. UBA7122 | reverse complement strand
GATTTGATGCACCACTGCGTGCTTTATTTAAGCGCAAGCGGCTGCCGGGTGGAAAAATTTTGAAACCGCCAGAGCCATATACTTTAAAGCTTCCAGAGCCATATTTACAAAAATTCCCCAGGTAAAGTTACACTGTCCAATTCATCTCTCCACCTTAGGAACTGCAAATAATTAAATTGAACAACTTAAAACATTCTTCGTAACTTGTTCATTTAATTTATTTACAGTTCCTTAGAGGTGAGTTCTTACTGAAAAATGTTAAATCCAAAGTATTTTACTGCATTATTATAGCAAATGCCTTTTACGATTTCTTCAAGTATTTCATAATCAGCCGGAAATTCCCCGTTTTCTACCCATCCGCCAATCAGGTTACACATAATCCTGCGGAAGTAATCATGTCTTGTATAAGATAAAAAGCTTCTTGAGTCGGTCAGCATACCTACAAAACCAGAAAGGTTTCCAAGATTGGCAAGGGAAATCATCTGGTCCTGCATACCTGTTTTGTGGTCATTGAACCACCATGCAGAACCCTGCTGGATTTTAGCGGCTGCGGATGAATCCTGGAAACATCCTAAAATTGTTCCGATTGCCTGGTTATCATTCGGGTTAAGGCTGTAGATAATTGTCTTTGGAAGATTGTTGCTGCTTTCTAATGCATTCAGGTAGTCTGCCATCTCAGAAGAAGGAGCATAATTGTTGATACAGTCATATCCTGTATCTGGACCAAGCTTCTCAAACATTGGTGTGTTATTGTCACGTTTGCAGCCATAGTGCAGCTGTAATACCCAGTTGCGTTTTGCGTACTCTTTTCCAACAAAAAGCATAAATGCAGTTTTAAATTCAAGTTCTTCTTTGCGTGTGACAGAACCACCGCCCATACGCTTAGCAAATATGCTTTCAATCTCTTCATCAGAGGCAGGAGCATACATTACATATTCAAGTGCATGGTCAGAAACAGAGCAGCCCATTGAAGCAAAGAAATCCATGCGGACAGAAAGTGCTTTGCATAAACTTGCAAATGAGTCAATTTGTATTCCAGATACATCAGATAGCTGTGTAATATAATCCTTGTAAGTGGATTTTTCAATATTCATAGCCTTGTCTGGCCGCCATGCAGGAAGTACCTGTACAGTAAAACCAGGGTCGTCTGCAATCTTTTTATGCCATTCAAGGGAATCCACTGGGTCATCTGTTGTACAGATTAAAGTAACATTTGACTGTTTTATAATATTGCGGACAGTCATATCCGGTTCAGCAAGACGCTTGTTACACAGTTCCCATACTTCCTCAGCAGTGTTTTTATTCAGCGCACCATTATAGCCAAAATATTTCTGCAGCTCCAGATGGCTCCAGTGGAAGAGCGGGCTTCCAATAGCTTTTCCAAGTACTTCAGCCCATTTTAGAAACTTTTCTTTATCTGTGGCATCACCTGTAATAAAGTGTTCATCTACACCACAGGAGCGCATATAGCGCCATTTGTAATGGTCACCGCCAAGCCATACCTGGGTAATATTTTCAAACTGGCGGTCTTCATAGATTTCCTGCGGATTAATATGGCAGTGGTAATCAAGAACTGGCATAACTGCTGCATAGTCAAAATACAGCTTCTGTGCAGTTTCTGTCTGCAGCAGAAAGTCTTTGTCCATAAATTTTTTCATATATAAACCTCCATTATTGTATTATGTTTCCGTTATCCTGGCTGGAAGACACACAGTTTTAAAAACGGGTCGTCCCACGTTTAACCAGTTTACCAGAAAAGATAGATTTAGCTGGCATTGCTTCTCCGTCAAGCACGCCAAGCAGTGTCTGCACAAGCTGGTGGGCCTGGCTTTTTAAACAATTATCAACAGAAGAAAGTTCTGGTGTACAGCAGGTTGTCAGCATGGAATTATTATAACCAATTACAGATAAATCATCTGGTATGCAAATCCCTGCTTTCTGGGCATATTTAATGCATCCAATAGCAAGTGCATCTTCAGACGTAATAATGCCATGGAATGTAATATCCTTTGCAATCTGGCTGGTAAAACTAGCAATATCATTTATTTGTTCCAGACTGCCTTCATAAAACTGGATAAATTTTTCATAATCTGTAATTCCTCTGGCCTGCATTGCATCCTGAAATCCCTTTAGCTTTTTTTTCCCACTATATGAATCAGCATTGTACAGATACAAGATATCACGTATGCCTGCATCAAGCATGGATGTGGCAGCTTCAAACATACTTCTGTAGTCATCACAGTAAATACTGTATACATTAGGATGGCTGAAAGAAGCATTTAGCAGCATAATTGGAACTTGTGCGGACACATCTTTAATATACTGGTTTTCTTCCTCTGTTGTGCCTATAAAGTTAGAGCCTACAAGAACAATAGCATCCACTTTTTTGGAAACAATCAGGCTTAGGTAATTTTTCTTAATATCCAGATTGTATCCAGTACAGCACAACAGCGATTCATAGCCATTGGACTGGAGTTCCTGTTCAATATAGTAGACTGCTTTTGCCAGAAATAAATCAGATGAATCTGCACAAAGGATACCAATAGTTTTTAGGGAGTGCAGCCCCATGCCTCTGGCGAATACATTTGGTGTGTAGTCATACTGCTCAATAATATCCATAACTTTTTTTCTTGTATCTGGACGTACTTTGTTACTTCCATTCAGGACGCGGGAAACAGTAGCAATGGATACACCGGCTTTATTGGAAATATCATAAATAGTCATGGCATGTTCCTCACATTGGTGTCAAAAATGTTTTTTTATTTACCGGGTGCTTTCTCATGCCCTATTATATACTACAATATAGTATAACACATGAAAGCGCTTTCATTGCAACTAAAACCACTATACAATATTTTCAAAGAAAAAGCAAGCTGTTTTTAAAAAAAGTTGTCAAAATATCAAAAAAATATGTTTTTCAGTACTTTTTACTATGTATTTTTACTAAATTTGTGCAAATTGACTATTGACTATTTTGGAGAAAAGTGCAAAAATCAGAATGTAAGCGTTTACATTATCGCTGTAAGAGAATATTAAAAACAGACAAGGTACAACACTGTAATATAAATATACTGCAAAGATGTGTGCCAGATGTCCAAAAAAAGGAGGATTTGTTATGGAAATGTTAAGTAAAAAAAAGACAGGAAAAAAAGATAGGCCTGTTAAGGTACTGCAGTTTGGCGAGGGAAACTTCCTGCGTGCATTTGTGGATTATATGATTGATATTGCAAATGAACAGGGCAAGTTTGATGGAGACATAGTATTGGTCAAACCGATTGAATTTGGCAGCCTGGACCGCTTCCACGAACAGGAAGGCCAGTACACTGTACAACTGCGTGGGATTGTGGATGGTGAGCCAAAGAAAACCAGCCGCATTGTAACGAGTGTAACAGATGTTGTGGATGCATATGGGGAATATGAAAAATATGCAGCTTATGCAAAACTGGATTCCCTGCGTTTTATCGTCTCCAATACAACAGAAGCTGGCATTGTATATGATGAAACTGACTGCATGGATTTCAATCCCCCAAAAACGTATCCAGGAAAACTGACAAAATTTTTATATGAAAGATATACACACTTCCAGGGTGCATTAGATAAAGGACTTATCATGCTTCCAGTAGAGCTTATTGATGACAATGGCATACATCTTAAAGAATGTGTACAGAAATTCGCAAAGCTATGGCAGATAGAAGAAGGATTTACTAAATGGCTGGAAGAAGCCTGTGTATTTACATCTACACTTGTTGACCGCATTGTAACAGGATATCCAAAAGATGAAGCACAAGAACTTTGTGCAGGATTTGGCTATCAGGATAATCTTATTGTAACTGGTGAACCATTTGCATTGTGGGTAATTGAGAGTTCAAAGGATATCAGCAGTGAATTCCCGCTTCCAGATGCTGGCCTGCCAGTAATTTTTACAGATAACCAGAAACCATATAAACAGAGAAAAGTAAGGATTTTAAATGGTGCCCATACTTCATTTGTACTTGCATCATATCTGTGTGGCAATAATATCGTACTTGAATCTATGCAGGATGAAAAGATATTTGCATTTATGAAAGCAACTATATTTGATGAAGTCATCCCAACTCTGACTCTTCCAAAAAATGAACTGACAGAATTTGCAGAGGCGGTTATTACAAGATTTAATAATCCATATGTAAAACATGCACTGCTTTCAATTTCATTAAATTCTGTTTCTAAATGGAGAGCAAGATGTATGCCAAGTTTCCTTGAATTTACCAGACAGTATAAAAAGCTGCCAGAACATCTTACATTCTCACTTGCAGCACTGATGGCATTTTACACAGGCACGCAAATCCGTGACAAGGCATTAATTGGACACCGTGGCGGAGAGGAATACAATATTCTGGATGATATGGCAGTATTAGAATTCTTTGCAGAAAACAGCAGCAAAGAAACGGAAGCATATGTACATTCAGTTTTATCTAACACCAGTTTCTGGGGACAGGATTTAAGCAAAATAGACGGAGCAGAAAAAGCTATTGTATCTTATCTTGGGGATATACGCACACTTGGCATGCGCAGGGCAATAGAAAAGAATTTTAACTAAAAGGATTTTACAGGCATAATCAGGAGGATGTATGAAAGATTTTATCCAGATAAATGAAAATGACAATGTTATTGTAGCAATTAGGGAGATTGCTGCTGGTGAAAAAATTGTGCTTAAAGATGCAAGTGCCGGGGAGATTACAGTTACAGCACTTGAGGCAGTTCCTGCAGGACACAAGATGGCAATTTGTGATATACACTCTGGTGCAGAAGTTACAAAGTATGGTTTTTGCATTGGCAATGCAAAGGAAGATATACGTGCCGGCCAGTGGGTACATGTACACAATATCAAAACTGCACTTGGGGACCTGCTGGAATACACTTATAAGCCAGTACAGACAGAACTAAAACAAACAAAAGAAGCATTTTTTGACGGTTTTAACCGCCCTGACGGAAAAACTGGCGTGCGCAATGAGGTATGGATTATCCCCACAGTTGGGTGTGTCAACAGTATTGCAGGGGCTATGGCAAAGCGTGCCAATACAAGAGTAAAAGGCAGTGTAGAAGAAGTTATTGCATTTCCGCATCCATATGGATGTTCACAGATGGGTGATGACCAGGAGCATACACGGACAATTCTTGCAGGACTTATAAACCATCCAAATGCAGGTGGTGTCCTGGTACTTGGTTTAGGATGTGAAAACAGCAATATTGAGGAATTAAAGCCTTATATAGGGGAATACGATGAAAACCGTGTAAAATTTCTTGTCTGCCAGGAATGTGAAGATGAAATGGAAGAAGGTGCAAAGCTTCTTGATGAACTAATTGATTATGCGTCAGGTTTTAAACGTGAGAAAATTAGTGCATCCAGACTTGTTGTCGGGATGAAATGTGGTGGCAGCGACGGCCTGTCTGGTATAACAGCCAATCCGCTAGTTGGAAGGTTTTCTGATATTCTTATTAGCAAAGGTGGTACAACGGTTTTAACCGAAGTGCCTGAAATGTTTGGTGCAGAGACTCTTTTAATGAACCGCTGCAGCTCAAAAGAACTATTTGACCAGACAGTATCACTTATTAACAGTTTTAAACAGTATTTTAAGGACAACAACCAGACTATTTATGAAAATCCGTCACCAGGAAATAAAAAAGGCGGGATTTCAACACTGGAAGATAAGTCCTTAGGATGCACACAGAAATCAGGCAGTGCAGCAGTATCAGGTGTTTTAGCATATGGTGAGCGTGTGCAAAGACCAGGTCTTAACCTGCTTTCAGCACCTGGCAATGACCTTGTAGCATCTACTGCACTAGCTGCCAGCGGGGCACATATTGTCCTGTTTACAACAGGACGTGGCACACCATTTGCTTCACCAGTGCCAACTGTGAAAATTGCCAGCAATAGTGCACTGGCACAGAAGAAAAAGAACTGGATTGATTTTAATGCTGGTGTTCTTGTAGAAGAAGCAGAATTTAAGGAAATGGGGCAAAAGCTTTTCGATTATGTGCTTGAAGTTGCATCTGGAAAAAAAGTATGCAGTGAAGAAGCTGGTTTTCATGATATGGCAATTTTTAAACAGGGTGTAACATTATAGTTGTAAAAAATATGGGAAGGAAAAATGATTATGAAAGGTTTAAAAAGAATGTTTGCCGTCCTTCTGGGTGCAGGGCTTATATTTACTGCTGCGGCTGGGATGTCTGGCTGTAGTTCCTTAAACAGTGGCAAAAGAATCGTAAGAATCTCACATGCCCAGTCTGAGACACATCCAGAGCATTTAGGACTTTTAAAATTTAAGGAATATATAGAAGAACGTCTTGGGGACAAGTATGAAATCCAGATATATCCAAATGAGCTTCTTGGTGGTGCACAAAAAGCTATTGAGCTGACACAGACCGGAGCCATTGACTTTGTAGTTGCAGGCACAGCGAACCTGGAAAATTTTGCTGATGTATATGAAGTATTCAGTATGCCATACTTGTTTACATCTGAAGAAGCTTACCATGAAGTTATGAATGATACAGATTATATGGAAGCTGTGTATGAATCTACCAATGAAGCGGGATTCCGTGTGCTGACATGGTACAATGCAGGTACAAGAAGTTTTTATGCAAAAAAGGCCATACATACGCCAGATGACTTAAAAGGTCTGAAAATGCGTGTGCAGCAGAGCCCTGCCAGTGTAAATATGGCTAATGCATTTGGTGCGGCTGCATCCCCGATGAGTTTTGGTGAGGTTTATACAGCTATCCAGCAGGGTGTTATAGATGGAGCAGAAAATAATGAGCTTGCACTGACCAATAATAAACATGGTGAAGTGGCAAAATATTATTCCTATAATATGCACCAGATGGTACCAGACATGCTTATTGGAAATTTAAAATTCCTTGAAGGGCTTAGTGACGAAGAATATGCTATTTTCCGTGATGCAGCGCTGCTTTCTACGGAAGAAGAAATGGTATACTGGGACGAGCAGGTAGAAGAGGCAAAAAAAATTGCACGTGACCAGATGGGTGTAGAATTTATTGACGTGGATGTACAGACATTCAGGGATAAAGTTTCTAGTGTCCAGCAGGATATGTTAGAGGAAAACACACATATACAGGAATTATATGACCATATCCAGCAGGTAAACGAAAAATATGCACAGGAGGGAGAATAAATGGAAGCATTACACAAAATCCGTAAGGTTATAGATCTGGTTTTAAGCTCCGCATGTGCGGTTATCTTTGCAGCAATGGTAGTAATCGGAACTTACCAGATAGTGACCCGTTTTATTTTCAGAAGCCCAAGTACAGTTTCTGAAGAACTGCTGACTTACAGCTTTACATGGATGGCACTTTTATCCAGTGCATATGTTTTTGGAAAACGTGACCATATGCGTATGGGATTTATGGCAGATAAGGCAGGTCCAGGCGGACAGAAGGTACTTGGCATATTAAGTGAAATTCTTATAATGATTCTGGCGGCAAGCGTATTGATTTATGGCGGTGTAACAATCACAAACCTGACTATGACACAGTCTACAGCATCACTTGGTATTCCTATGGGTGTAGTTTATACAATTATTCCAATTTCTGGTGTACTGATTGTATTATATTCAATATTAAATCTTGCTGACCTTATTACAAATCAATGATGAAAGGAGTAAAACATGAATACTGCTTTAATTTGTGGATTAATAATATTAGTAGTTCTGGCAGTACTTCTGCTGGCAGGAATACCAATCGCTGTGGCACTTGGCATATCTTCAGTATGTGCCATCCTGCCGGTTATGGATGTAGAAGTAGCCGTGCTGACCGGGGCACAGAGAATATTCTCTGGTATTTCAGTATTTAGCCTTCTGGCGATACCATTCTTTATCCTTGCAGGAAACCTGATGAATAAGGGTGGCATAGCAGTCCGTCTTATTAACCTTGCAAAGGTAGTAACAGGACGTACACCTGGAGCACTGGCACAGACAAATGTACTGGCAAACATGCTGTTTGGTGCTATCTCTGGCTCTGGTACAGCGGCAGCATCTGCTATGGGCTCTATTATCGGACCTATTGAAAAGGAAGAAGGATATGACCCAGATTTTTCTGCGGCAGCAAATGTTGCAACAGCGCCTACCGGGCTATTGATTCCGCCAAGTAATGTTATGATTACATTTTCACTTGTAAGTGGTGGTACTTCTGTAGCAGCCCTGTTTATGGCAGGTTATATTCCTGGAATTTTATGGGGACTTGCCTGTATGATTGTAATTTTCTGTATTGCAAAAAAGAGAGGCTACCGCAGTTCAACAAAATTTACAGCAAAAGAAAAGTGGAATATCTTCCTTCAGGCACTGCCATGCCTGCTGCTTATCATTATTGTAATTGGTGGCATTATTGGCGGTATCTTTACCGCAACAGAGGGGTCAGTCGTTGCCGTGGTTTACAGTCTGTTATTGTCACTGTTTGGCTATAAATCCATTAAAGCCAAAGACCTTCCCCAGATTTTAAAAGACAGCGCAGAAATGACAGGCATAATTATATTTTTAATTGGTGTATCTTCGATTATGTCATGGGTTATGGCATTTACAAATATTCCAGCACTTGTTTCTAATGGACTGTTGTCTATTAGCAATAACAGATATGTAATTCTTTTAATGATTAACATAATACTGCTGGTTGTTGGGACTTTTATGGATATGACACCTGCATGCCTCATTTTCACGCCAATCTTTTTGCCTGTGTGCCAGTCACTTGGTATGAATACAGTCCATTTTGGCATTATGATGATATTTAATCTCTGTATTGGTACAATTACACCTCCTGTAGGTACAACATTGTTCGTAGGTGTAAAAGTAGGTGGTGTAAAGATTGAAACAGTAATACGGCAGCTTTTAATTTATTTTGCAGCAATTTTTGTAGTGCTTCTGCTTGTGACATATGTTCCACAGATATCACTGTGGCTTCCAGGACTGATGGGGTATGTATAATATTATAAATTTATAGAAACAGGAGGATATAATTTTATATGGACTTAAAATTAAAACCAGCAAGCGAATGTAAGTTTGATGCAGTATCGTTAGGAGAAGTTATGCTGCGTCTTGACCCAGGAGAGGGAAGAATCAGGACAGCAAGGTTATTCCACGCATGGGAAGGCGGTGGCGAATATAATGTAATCCGCGGGCTGAAAAAATGCTTTAAGATGAATACAGCAGTTATTACTGCATTTGCTGATAACGAAATAGGGCTTCTGCTAGAAGATTTCATCCAGCAGGGTGGTGTAGACACTTCACTGGTTAAGTGGATGAAAACAGATGGTATCGGGCGCATCTGCCGCAATGGACTTAATTTTACAGAACGTGGCTTTGGAATCCGTGGTGCCATTGGGTGTTCCGACCGTGCAAATACTGCCATATCAAAAGCGTCACCAGAAGATTTTGACTTTGAATATATTTTTGGTGAACTGGGAGTACGCTGGCTGCATACAGGCGGAATTTATGCAGCTTTATCAGAGCAGTCATGCAAAACTGTACTGGAAGCAATTAAAACTGCAAAGAAATATGGTACAGTTGTATCTTATGACCTGAATTACCGTCCATCTATGTGGAGTGCGATTGGCGGACAGGAAAAAGCGCAGGAAGTAAATAAAAAAATTGCAGAATATGTAGATGTTATGATTGGCAATGAAGAAGACTTTACAGCATGTCTTGGATTTGAAATAGAGGGAAATGATGAACATTTAAAAACGCTTAACCTTGATGGATATAAAAAGATGATTAATAAAGCTGCAAAAACCTATCCAAATTTTAAAGCAGTTGCAACAACACTAAGACAGGTGAGGACATCTACAATAAATGACTGGAGTGCAATCTGCTGGGCTGATGGAGAAATTTATAAAGCTAAGGATTATGACAGACTTGAAATTATGGACCGTGTCGGTGGCGGTGATTCATTTGCGTCTGGCCTGATTTATGGACTTATAACTACAGGAGATGCAGAACAGGCAGTCAATTATGGGGCGGCACATGGCGCACTGGCAATGACTACACCTGGTGATACTACAATGGCAAGTAAAAAAGAAGTTGAAGCTATTATGGGAGGAGCCGGGGCAAGAGTACAAAGATAAGTCTGGCCAGCCCGGAAAATAAGAAAAGGAGAATAATATTTTATGAATGTAATAGAAAGTATGAAACAGTCAGTTATAGTACCTGTAGTAGTAATTGAAAATGCTAAAGATGCTATACCGGCAGCAGAGGCGCTTCTTGCAGGCGGAATTAATGTAATGGAAATTACCCTGCGTACAGGTACTGCACTTGAAAGCATCCGCAATGTTGCACAAAACTGCCCGGATATGATAGCAGGTGCTGGCACAGTATTAAATGTACAGCAGGCAAAAGACGCAGTTAATGCAGGAGCAAAATTTATTGTATCTCCAGGTTTTGATGAAGAAACTGTGCAATGGTGCATAGATAATAATATAAGTGTAACACCAGGATGCGTAACGCCAACTGAGATTATGGCAGCACGCAGGCTCGGTTTAAGAATTCTTAAGTTTTTCCCGGCAAGTATATATGGCGGACTGAAAGCAATTACAAATCTTGCAGCACCTTTTACAGATATACAGTTTATTCCTACAGGTGGTGTAAGTGCTGGCAATATTGCAGAATTTGTATCCAGTCCGGCAGTATTTGCAGTTGGAGGGAGCTGGATATGCAAGAAAGCAGATATTACAGAAGGAAACTTTGACAAGATTACACAGTTATGCAAAGAGGCCCGCACACAGGCAGGTGTACAGGGAAGTAACCAGTAGCAGCCATGTAAGGGAGGGTATATATATGGAACATGGAAATCCATTATTATGCAAAGACAGTAATACACACAAGTTTATAACGGTTGGGGAGATTATGCTCCGGCTGACCCCTCCGGACTATGAAAAAATACGTATGGCAACAAATTTTGAAGCCAGTTATGGCGGCAGTGAAGCAAATATTGCATTAGCGCTTGCTAATTTAGGCATTGACAGTACATTTTTCAGTGTTGTGCCAAACAACAGCCTTGGAAAAAGTGCAGTCCGTATGCTGCGCAGCAATGATGTGCACTGTACACCTGTTATCTTAAGCACACCAGGGCAGACACCAGCACACCGTCTTGGTACATATTATCTGGAAACAGGATATGGGATACGTGCCAGCAAAGTTATATATGACAGAAAGCACAGCGCAATTACAGAATTTGATTTTGATACAGTAGACCTGGACAATCTGCTGGATGGCTTTACATGGCTTCACTTAAGCGGAATTACCCCTGCACTTTCAGAAAACTGCCGCAAGCTTACAATGGACTGTTTAAAAAAGGCAAAAGAAAAGGATATAACAGTCAGCTTTGATGGAAATTTCAGAAGCAAACTGTGGACATGGGAAGAAGCAAGGGACTTTTGCACAGAATGTCTGCCTTATGTAGATGTGCTGCTGGGCATTGAGCCATACCATTTATGGAAAGATGAAAATGACCACAGTAAAGGTGACAAAAAAGATGATGTGCCTCTACAGCCAGGTTATGAACAACAAGATGAAATTTTTCAGGCATTTGTATCACGCTATCCAAATATAAAGTGCATTGCCCGTCATGTACGTTATGCCCACAGCGGAAGTGAAAACAGCCTGAAAGCATTTCTGTGGTATGGTGGACATACATTTGAGAGTAAGAAATTTACGTTTAATATCCTGGACCGTGTTGGCGGAGGTGATGCATTTGCAAGTGGATTAATTTATGCGATGATGCATGGATATAATCCAATGGATATGGCTAACTTTGCAGTTGCAAGCAGTGCACTTAAGCATACTATACGTGGAGATGCTAATATTACAGATGATGCAGAGAGTATTAGAAATTTAATGAATATGAAATATGATATTAAAAGATAAAACAAATGTTTCAACCGGAAAATGGCAATTTCATTTTCCGGGATTTTTTATTTGTTTTGCCGGTAGTGTAATTTTACTGGAAGCTTTAGAGTATGTGGCTCTGGCGGTTTCAAAATTTTTCCAGCCGGCAGCCGCTCCCTCTTAGATGAAGCACGCAGTGGTGCATAAAATCTGACA
>DKXQ01000103.1 GCA_002493085.1 Lachnoclostridium sp. UBA7122 | reverse complement strand
GAGAAAATCTCCCCTACTCGATTAGTTTAAAAATAGAAAGGAGCATTACCAGCAGACGCAATAAAGGCAGCATTGTGTAAAGTATCAGGCTAAAAAAACTGTTTATGGGTAACTCTGGTTCTTGCCAAAAAGTTGCCGTTCCTGCCAAAAACCTTGCTTTTTTCCATAATCTTGATATATTAAATATTAATTAAGTAATAATGAAAAAGCAAGGAGGGTTTTTATGGGAGAATTTAAGAAAAAATGTGCTGCCATAGGACTGTCACTGCTGCTGGCAGTTTCTATTATATGGCAGGGCATGCCAGTACAGGCAGAAGAATATTCTGTTCAGGAAAGCAGTCCAGGGCAGGCGCAGGAAAAAGAAGAAAGTGACCTGGAGATTTCCAGCAAAGCAGTTAACAGTTACCACGATATTGATGAAGCACCACCGGTAAGTGTAAAGGAGTATGAAGAAAGCCATATTCCGCAGGATGTCAGTAGTGGGCTGGAGCAAGCTTATGCACCATATGGCTGGGAGAATGAGAATAATACAGCGCTTCCTGCTGTGAGAAACCAGAATCCTCTTGGTACTTGCTGGGCTCACAGCATAATGTCCATGATAGAGATGAATCTTTGGAAACAGAGAAATTTTGGTTTCTATTCTACAGATATGTCAGAATTCCAGTCAGTATTTTTTATGAACCACGACTGGACTGACCCGCTTGGCTTATGCAGTGGCGATAACTTCCGTACAATAGATGACAAAAACAGCACTGCATTATCACCAGACTGGTATAACAATGGCGGCAATACTTCATATGCTAAATTTATGTTGATGGACTGGGTAGGCGCAGTATCAGAGATTGATTATCCAGATACAGCATATGATGTTTTAGTAAAAGACAAAGAAAATGCTTATCTGAATGACAGTTATGCTATCAGTAAAGACAAGGTACATGTACAAAATGTCAATGTGATTAATTCAGAGGATTCTGATGTTATTAAACAAATGATAAAAGAATATGGCGCAGTTGGCATATCTTATTATTATAATATTTATTATTATAATAAAGATACTTCAGCATATTATAATAATAAAAACACTACTACTAACCACGCTGTTGCAATTGTGGGATGGGATGATAATTTTGATGTATCTAACTTTAATACAGCACCACCTGGCAATGGTGCATGGCTTATCAGGGGCAGCTGGGGGCAGGACTTTGGAAAGAATGGATACTTCTGGCTTTCCTATTATGATAAGTCATTGGCTAAGGTAGCTTATTCGCTGGACGTAGTTTATAAATCTGATTATGCTAAAGATGAGAACTACTATGACAATAACTACCAGTATGATGGCGGCATTGATACAACAAAAATGTCTTTTAATGATTCTGTTCCAGGTATTGAAGAGGCAAATGTATTTACTGCCAGTGGAAAGGAAGTATTAAAAGCAGTTGCTATTTATGCTGGAGCAAATTATAGCTATGATATAAAGGTATATAATAAACTATCAGACAAATCAAATCCGCTTTCTGGTGATCCAGTTGCATCAGCAAACGGTTCACAGACATATGAAGGATACCATACAGTAAAACTAAATAATAGTGTAATATTAAACGAAGGCGATATATTTTCTATAGTTGTAAAGCTTAAAAACAATAATAGCGGCCCAACAGAATTTGCAATAGATGGCACGATGAATGGTGGCTGGATATATTCTGAAGCAGAAGCAAAAGAAAACCAGAGCTTTTACCGCCCTGATATAGATGGTCATGCATGGACAGATGCCGGGGCAGAGGGATTCAATCTGCGTATTAAAGCATATACAAATCATTATGCTGAAAAGCCAATTACATCAATTAGTTTTAATGAGTATTCATATGATATTAAGTTAGGTGGGACATATAACCTTGCTGCAGATATGACTGTAGAACCAGCGGAACATGATGATAAGATTATTTATTCATCTAGTAATGAAGATAGTGTCACAGTAGATAGTGATGGAGTAGTTACTGCATTAAAACCTGGTGATGCAACTATTACAGTAAGGGCTCTTGCTGGAGGTGTACAGGATAATATTAATATTCATGTTGTGTTTGGCCAGAATCCAATTACTGATATTACTATTGCAAAAACTGAACATGAGATGCGTAAAGGCGAAACGTATGACTTTGCTGCAGATATGATTGTAGAACCAACGGACCATGACGATTTAATCAGTTATTCATCCAGTGATAAAAGCATTGCTGCTGTTGATGATAAAGGATTAATTACAGCAGTTAAGATAGGTGATGCAGAGATTACAGCAACATCTTATACTAAGAAAATAGCCAAAAGGATTAAGATTCATGTTATCCCATCAGAAAAGCCAGCTGAATCAATTACATTATCAAAAGAGCAGATTATACTCCTTGAAGGAGATACTGAAAAAATTGATGCAACACTTACACCAGCGGACAGTGACGATGCAATTACCTGGACCTCTGGCAATACTGATATAGCAACCGTTGATGCAGATGGTACTGTAACAGGTGTTACTAAAGGAAAAACTACGGTTACTGCAACAACAGACAGCGGTAAATCAGCAAGCTGTGCTATAAAAGTAAGGAAAAAGAGGGGAGAAGTTATATCTTGTGTTTATAATAAGCTTCCTAAAAAGATTTATAAGTTTAATACTTATAAGATTTCTTTAAGCAATGCTATGGCAAAACTATCTCCTACAAAGATAGACTGGGTTTTGAGTAAAGGCAATAAAGATAATATTGTTTTAACTCCTGTAGGTGAAAATGGAAAAGATGGCTGTGATTTATATGTTAAACAAGTAGCTTCTGCAAGAAACAGAGGAGAAAAATTAAAACTTGAAGCAACAGTTACGTATATAAAGACAACCAAAAAAGGCCAGATAACAAAGGCAAAAATATACAGAAGGCCAACGACATCATATAATTTAAGCTATGAACTGGAATTAGACACAGAAGATATTACAATTACAAAAAAGGGAGATACAATACAATTAAATACTATTTTCAATGATGGAGAAGCAGAAGACCAGCCTACTAAGACAAAAGTAAAATGGATGATTACAGATGCTTCAGGAAAAAAAGACAGATACGGAAGCAGGGTTGTTTCAGTAAATAACAAAGGCATTATAAAGTCTAAAGGACCAGGTGTAACTTATGTTACTGCTTTTGCACTAGACAGCTATGTTAAAGCAAGCAGGAGCTATACAGTAAGTGACACAATTAAAGTTACATGTGTGCCAGTAACTTCAGTTTCATTCCCTGAAGCTTCACTCTCCCTTGCTAAAGCAGCTACGGCTGACCTGAAGGCGAAGCTGGTATTTAACAATGGTACGGAAGAACCATTTAATAAAGATGGTATGAAGTTAAAATGGACCAGCAGTAATAAGAGAAGTGTTTCTGTTAATTCTAAAGGGGTTGTGAAAGTAACCAATAAAGCAACTGCAGGAGAAACCTGTAAGATTACAGTACAGGCAACAGGAGGTGTGCAAAGAGGGCAGACAGCTCCACAGGCAACTATTGATATTATTGTACAGTGACAGATATATTAGCAAAGCTTTTAGTTTGAATTTGAAAAAGGGGTATTTTAATAAATTAAAAAGACCACTCTTAAGTTATTTAAAAAAAAGAGTGGTTTTTTTTAGAAAAAAGTATAATGTAATATATAATAGCTGACGATATATAATAAATAAATCAGAATTGGAGATATCCAATGGACTTGTTATAGTGGAAATCCCTCCCTCACGTTCAGGCGTGGGGGGGGGGATTTTCATATCCAGTTATTATTTTTTTACAAAAATGTTATTATATTAAATACGATGATAAGCAGATTAGCAACTGGATTCTAAGGTTGCACAGAGAAACCGGATATAAAAGTAAAACTCCTTCTGTGCGTAAAATATCCAGGGTACAAACCGGACACTATCCCACTTATTATAAGTGGCAGGCATATGCACTTGGTGTAAATGAAAAATAAGAACTGGAATTTTATTTTATGAAAGAAAGGAAAGGAAGAGTGTTTATGAGAAAGAAGTTGAAAATTTTTACTGTCGCACTGTGCAGTGCAGCAGTATCACTAAATATGGCTGCGCCATATCTGCATGCGGAGATATCCCAGGACCAGATTAATTATAAGGGTCTGCCAGTTACTGATACTGACTATTTTCCAGATGCGGGATTTCAGGCATATTTGACAAGAGAAGTTGATAAAGATACAAATGGTTATCTATCTGATGAAGAAATTGAAGATGTTACTGAAATTAAATTTCTTGCTGCTGATGCGGGTATAGCAGATGTTTCTGGTATTGAAATTTTTGAAAATCTGGAACGCTTTATTTGCCAGGACCTTGCTAGGGCGTGTTTGAAAATTAAAA
>DKXQ01000168.1 GCA_002493085.1 Lachnoclostridium sp. UBA7122 | reverse complement strand
TAATTTTTGTCCCGTCAGAGGTTTATTTTTATTCATATTTTTTATACGCAGATACTCATGGGACAATAATCCGCCAGCTTCCATATTTCCGTTGATATTAGTTGACATTCTCGTCATCTCCTTTCTTTAATTTACCTGTTTTTTTCGTTTCAAAACCTATATTTATTTGCTGAAAAATTAAAATTTTTCAAATAATATATATCCTTCCAAAAACTATCCTGTTCCTGTTCTAAATATTTACTTTTCACATAATCTAAAAGATTATTAAAAGTTTTTCGGTTCATCATCGTATCATCTGTCATTCTAAATTCTTCTTTAACAACAGAAGTCACTCCATTAACGAGCAGACAGTGACGTTCTTCATAATCGTACTCTTTAACATTTCTATGGCTATCGGCATATTCCACTTGATAAAAAAAGAAAATTCCTCTGGAGGTACAGCTTCTGTATTTATCATCTTACAATTATTATAACTTCCACTCCAAATTGCATTAAAATCATCACCTTTTTTCATATGTTCAGATAAATACTTCTCTTTGTTAAGATTCTCAATTCCCAGTTCTTCTGAAAACTTATCTAAACAGTCTCTGAGAACCTCCTTTGCCTTCTCACAGGAATGATAAAATTTTGCATTATAATACACAAACTTACTATCCTGCACATTTACTGCATTTTGCTGATTAAGCGCCCTGCCTTCACTAATGTTACTAGATACGGCTAGCTGCACCGCCTCTATTGTCAAGTCACAATACATTTTATTTAAAAATTCTTTCTCGTTATCTTTATCCAGCCAGCCGCCGGAAACGGCTTCTTCATACGCATTACGTATCGTATTTGATATTGCCATCCCCAACTCCACATCAGAAGTCTTTCCCTCATAAAAGGCAGTAAAATACTCTTTGCGCTGTACAGTGTCTTTGACACGGCACTTTAACAAATTACTTTCTTTTTCACTGCATTGCCACCAGCGCTTTCCTGTATCCTCTGCAAAATCTACCGTTTTCCCCTCTTTATTATTTATATTTGCTAATTGTGGCTTTTCATAACTAATTATTGATTCCGTTACTAATGGCATAGATATTCCCAAATTTTCTCCCATTGATTGACTCTCCTTTCAACAAATTCTATTCTTCTGCATATGTTAGTAACCATTTCTTGCTTTAATGCAATTTGTAGTTCTACACCTATTAAAATACCAAAATTCAAATAGCTGTTTTTCCAAATTAATATTCCTTCAATATGTCGACAACACAGAATATTGATAATCATCCAGATATTGTTTATACCACTCACTTCCGTAATCAAAAGAAATATCCTGTTCCAAATCATGCAAACCAGCAAACGAATATCCGATAGACATTACCATATCCGGCACATTTTCCCAGCCTCGCTCTGCCACTTCCTGAATCCAGCTACAGACAGCATTTGCATAATCTTCCTTTGCCTCATATGGGAAAATCGAATCTTTCCATACACCCTCACGAATCAGCTTTTTTATATCTGTTCCGTCTTCCGTGTAATATGTGCCATCCGCTTCCTTCAGTTCACTCAATCGCCAACCAGTATATCTATACGCCTCTCTATAAGCCAAAGCTTTGTGATAACTCAATTTATTACTTATCTGGGTTCCATGAGCACCATCCTGCTCCGAAAACCATTTGATTTGTTGCCAAAGATGCTTTCCATTTTCCCCCTGATTTAGTACAGATTCCATTTTACCCTTTATGACAGTATCCTCACAATCTACGGAAACGTAATAACTGTAAGGATCTACCCGAAAAATGTACTGAGAGGTTTCTCCTACTTCAATTTCATTTTTTTTAAATACATTTTTGAGCTGTACATCACATAACTGTCTATAGTAAGAAATTTGAGAGGCATTTATTTCATCATAATTAAGAGTCAAATTATTTACCCGAAATACTGAGTCAAGCATATTCGCACCTGCCACTTTTCCTCTTTTCAACATGGATATTTCATTGCGATACCCAATACTTCTTTCTTCTCTAGTTAAATCTGATGTAAACCACGGGCAGATAGGATCATAATACTTTCTCTCTATATAAAGTTCTGGGTCATCGTGCAGCTTTGCTTCTTCTACCAATTTACTATATTTATCTGTAAGTATTTGATAGCACACCTCGCCTGATGACATATAAGGACATTTCCGTCCGGAACGCGTAACTTCATCACCTGCATTCTCAAGTGTTTTCTGGTTAGCCTCTCTTGCAGCTTCAAAATATGACGCAATATCAACTGTCTGGTCAAACTTAATGTTTTCTGACTGACCATAAACCTGAGCTGTCTTTTGTATTTTCATTGCTTCTTTACTGATTGTCAGACAATCCCGTTTCGTAGTAACTTTCTTTTCAGGACACTGCCGTTTTTTAACCTTCTTGTGTTCATTCTGAAAAAGTAATCTCACAACTGCTTCCTGCTGCTTGACCTTAAATATACTTCTCATAACAACACCTTACCTCCTCAAAAGACTTATAATCTGTGTCAGCTAAATTATATTTCGAATTGTTTTATTCTAAATATAATACAATGTGCACGAATCCCCCTCGTCAGTTCCTGAATTCTTGATATTCGTAGTTTGACATTTCATCCTTACTATGATAGGCTGAAATAACAATATCGTACAATAAAGAACATTTTAAGGAGTTCTTATGACTGCAATTTACCTTTGGGAAATATTTGTAAATCTTATAGAAAATACAATCATTGCCTTCTTCCTGTTCCGCCGTCTAACATTACGGAACTCTAAGTATTACATAGGAACATTTATTTGTTATGTACTTTTTTCAAGCGTTTTGGTTTCTTTTTGTAATTTGTATCAAATTAACACTACGACTACTCAGCTGGCTCACCTTCTTCTTAGTATAATATTTGTATCTATATGTTTTAGAAATACGATGACCGAAAAAATTTTTACTTCCTGTCTCCCAAGTTTCATGGGCACATTTGCGGATCAGATTCCATATACTATTTTTCTCATTATCTCCACTGATAATCTTACTTCTTTTGGTTTTTTAGGCAGCAACCGCGTTATATCAACTTTGTCTTACCTATTTATCATGTTTATTTTTATGATTATTTTTTTACGCATCTTTAGTGATACGTCATCCCTGCCAAGAAACCTTGACATTTTTTTAGTAATAACCACTGTTGTTGCTTTAATTGTGTCAACCTTTTTTCTCAATATAATTGTTGACGTTGATACGGATTCATTACCTATGAAATATCGTATCCAACTGAACAGTATCAGCATTTTTATCCTATTGGTTTTTCTTGCCATGATATTTTTAATTCAAGTCATCAGTAGAACCTTACAAAAAAATATAACATTAACAGAACAAATATATATGCATGAAAAAAATGAGGAACGCAACAAATCTGTTCTCCAATCGGCAAAGAATCTGCACAAATGGAAACACGATTATTCTAACCATTTGGCAGTCATTCATGAGTTACTCGAATCAAAATCCTATGACCAGCTCAGTCAGTATGTAACCCAGCAGCGTGAGTGTCTTCCTAAGACGTTCCCAATTGTAAATACAGGACACCATATCATTGATGCAATCTTAACCGACAAGTACGCTATCGCCCAATCAGAACATATATCGTTTATGTACTCTGTTGTTCTACCTAAACGCTTTCCCCTCAATAACATTGAGGTTACCGGGATTTTAGGGAATCTCCTCGATAATTCCATTGAAGCCTGTATAAATATTGAGCAAAATCAGGATATTTCTCCGCAGATTAAAGTAGTCCTTAAGCCACAGCGAAGTATGTTCCATATCCATGTCGAAAATAGCTCGTCTGGAAACTATCAATACGATTTTAATGGACAGTTCGAAACAACAAAAGCAGATACAAAACAGCATGGTAGTGGTTTGGCAAATGTCAGGGAGATTGTCGAAACCCACTCCGGCTTTTGCGACATAACTGCTGGAAAAGATTCTTTTGCTGTTGACGTATATATTCCATTACTTATAGAAAGGTAATCATTATGAAATTAAGTATAACAATTTTAGAAGACGAAACAACTCATGTTGCACAATTAAAGCAATTGCTGGAACACTGGGGCCAACAAAATAATATTTCGATATCCATACGCCACTATTTTAATGGTAAAGATTTTTTAGGGGAAAAATATGACGAAGATGAACTTTTCTTTATTGACATAAAATTGGGGGCATCAAACGGTATAGACATTGCAAAACAATTACGAAAAGATGGTTTTGGTGGCAATATCATTTTTCTGACTGCTTTTTCCGAATATGTCTTTGATGGATATCATGTTCAGGCCTTAGATTATCTGCTAAAACCAATTAGTCAGGAAAAACTGGAACAATGTATGAAACCCATTTTGAGAGACATGGAAACTTCTTATCACATTTATCAAACAAAGGCTGAAATGGTAAAAATACCCTACAACAAAATATTGGCATTTTCTTCTTACAGGCACTATGTAGATATCATAACTCAATTAAATGATAACAAATCCTGTTATCGTCAGAAAATCACATTAAAGAACCTGCAAAAGCAACTGCCTAAAGAATTTGTCCGTTGCCATCGAACAATTATTATCAATATCAATAAAGCTATTAGATTGACTTGTAAAGACATAACACTTTCTGATAATTCTGTTTATCCGGTTTCCGAAACTTATTTGGAGCATGTCCGCCAGGTCTTTTCAGAGCTGCTTAATATATAATATTGCAAAAAAATCCACAGGCTTAATACCTGTGGATTAAAATTTTATCTCTTTAACTCCCCGAGTAGGGCTCGAA
>DKXQ01000241.1 GCA_002493085.1 Lachnoclostridium sp. UBA7122 | reverse complement strand
AAATAACCCATATAATTTTCTTTTTAAATAATTTATAATAAATTTATAATATTTATACAATATAAAGCGCTTATATATGTATTTTATTGTCAGAAAAAGCAGAAATATGTCTGGTTAAATTGTTATATTACTGGTTAAATTGTATAAAATATTGGTAATGGCATTTATCAGATTAGAAATATTGTATAAAGGAGGTACGTGATGCGTAATATTATTAATTTGAACAAAGACTGGCGTTTTATCCATGAAGATAAGGGGCTTCCAGACAAACTGCCTGTAGAGTGGGACAAGATAGACCTGCCTCATTCATGGAATTCAGTAGATGGCCATGATGGCAACGGAAATTATGACAGGGGCAGATACTGGTATGCAAAGACGTTTAAAATGCCAGGACAGCCTCTTGCCGGTGGAAGGGTATTTGTAGAAATCCTGGCAGCAGGACAGCAGGCAACAGTTTATGTAAATGGGCAGGAAGCTGTATATCATGAGGGTGGCTATTCTATTTTCCGCAAGGATATTACGGATATGTGCAAAAAGGATGAAGAAAACCTCCTTGTAGTTGCCTGTGATAACTCATATAAAGACAGTGTATACCCACAATCGGCAGATTTTACATTCTATGGCGGGCTTTACAGGGGTGTAAACCTTATCAGTGTGCCTGAAGCGCACTTTGACCTGGAATATTATGGCGGACCTGGAATTATGGTTACACCTAAGCCTTGTGACTGTGGGGCAGCATTTGAAATTATTTCCTATGTAAAAAATGCTGATGAAAACTTTACTGTGCTGTATTCTATATATGATGCAGATGGCAAAGAAGTGGGAAGCGCATGCCGCCCGGCAGATGATACATCTGTAAAAATCTGTGTTCCGGATGCAAAGAAGTGGGATATTGACAGCCCATATCTGTATACGGTTGTTGCAAGGCTTCAGCGCCGCAATGAAACTTATGATGAAGTTGAAGTAAGAGCGGGTGTACGCAGCTTTTCATGTGACCCGGACAAGGGATTTATAATCAATGGTGTACAGACTCCGCTGCGTGGTGTAAGCCGTCACCAGGACCAGCTTTACAAAGGCAATGCATTATCCCGGGAAGACCATTTTAAAGATGTCAGGATTATCAAGGAATTAGGCGCTAATACAATACGTCTCGCACACTACCAACATTCACAGGACTTCTATGATGCATGTGATGAGCTGGGATTTGCAGTATGGGCAGAGATTCCATTTATCAGTATAATGAACAAAGACCCGGATGCACATAAGAACTGTATAAGCCAGCTTAAAGAGCTGATTGTACAGAATTATAACCATCCGTCAATCTTTTTCTGGGGTATTTCTAATGAAATCCTTATAGGCGGCATTTCAGAGAAGCTTGTAGAAAACCACAAGGAACTTAATGCGCTTGCAAAGGAAATGGACCCTACACGCCTTACTACGATTGCACATGTATCAATGACACCTATAGAAGGCCCTATGCATAAAATTACAGATATAGAAAGCTATAACCATTACTTTGGCTGGTATGGCGGCAAGATGGAAGACAATGGTCCATGGCTTGACAACTTCCACAAAATCCATCCGGATATTTGCTTAGGACTTTCTGAATATGGCTGTGAGGGCATAATCACATATCACGGTCCAAATCCGGCATGTAAAGATTACAGTGAAGAATACCAGGCACTATACCATGAGCATATGGCAAAAGTTCTTGATGAACGTCCGTGGATATGGTCAAGCCATGTCTGGAACATGTTTGACTTTGGCTGTGCAGCCCGCAATGAAGGCGGTGTGGCGGGACGCAATAATAAAGGTCTTGTGACAATGGACCGTAAGATAAAGAAAGACAGCTATTATATTTATAAGGCATACTGGAATAAAGAGCCTATGGTCCATCTGTGCGGCAAACGCTATGCACAGCGTGCAGGGCAGACAACCCAGATACGTGTTTACTCTAACCAGCCTGAAGTTACCTTGTACCTGAATGGCAGCCAGATAGATAAGAAGAGTGCGGACAAGGTATTTGTGTTTGAAGTTGCACTGGAAGATGGCATAAATATAATCAGGGCTGAGGCAGGAGACTTAAAAGACACAATGACTCTTGAAAAGGTTGCAAAGGAGCCGGATATATATGTTCTCCCAGAGGTAAATGAGCGTGCAGAAGGTGTTGCGAACTGGTTTAGCACAATAGGTGATATGGACCTTAAAGCACCAATGGAATTTCCAGAAGGGATGTTTAGCATCAAAGATTCCATGGGAGAAATTGCCAATAATCCAGAAGCTTTTGAAATAGTAAGCAAAGCTTTTAAACTTGCAATGAATATGGAACTAAAACCAGGAGAAGGCATGTGGGATATGATGAAGAGCATGACTATGGAATCAATAGGTGAAATGGCTGGCTCTATGATGCCGGACGGGTTTATAGAAAGTGTTAATGCAAAGCTTATAAAAATCAAAAAATAGGGAACTTTAAAAACAACATGTACTAATTATAGTTACTATCCACTATTTATGGCCATGTCAAAAACATTACGGCATGGCCATATTAATAACAGATAATTAGAAGGGGAGATAAATATGGCAAAAGAACTGACAAAATCTTCTGTACCTCCATTTGGAATGAAGGATAAACTTGGATATATGTTTGGTGATTTTGGTAATGATTTCACTTTTATACTTTCATCCAGTTTTATGTTAAAGTTTTATACAGATGTTATGGGAATTTCAGCCGCTGTAGTTGGCATGCTTATGATGGCGGCACGTTTTGTAGATGCATTTACTGATGTAACGATGGGACAGATTGTAGACCGTTCCAAACCTACTAAGTATGGAAAGTTCCGCCCTTGGATAAGGCGTATGTGCGGGCCTGTGGCAATATCGTCATTTTTGATTTTCCAGGCTGGCTTTGCTAATATGCCATATGGGTTTAAAGTATTCTGGATGGTTTTCACATATATCCTCTGGGGGTCAATATTTTATACTTCTATTAATATTCCTTACGGCTCTATGGCATCTGCAGTTTCTGCTGACCCTAAAGACCGTGCTTCACTGTCTACATGGCGTACAATCGGTGCTACACTTGCTGGCTTTGCAATTGGCGTAGGTGTACCTCTTGTGGCATATGTGACTGTAGATGGCAATCCTGTATTTTCAGGAAGCCGTATGACAATTATTGCAGGTGTATTTGGTGTATGTGCAATTATCTGCTATATGCTTTGTTTTAACTTAGTAACTGAGCGTGTAGAAGTGCCAGCTAATAACCAGAAGATAGATATTGGGAACCTGCTTAAGAGCCTTATTACAAACCGTGCACTTTTAGGAATTATTGCAGCAGCAATTTTCCTGCTTGTAGGCATGCTTGGCATGCAGGGCATGGCAGGATATGTATTCCCGAATTACTACCGTTCAGCAGCAGCACAGTCTGCTTCGGGAGCTGTCGGGACGATTGTAATGCTTGTAATCTGTGCACCATTTGCTACTAAACTTGCTGCAAAGTTTGGCAAGAAAGAGCTGTCTATCGTTTCATGTGCTTTTGGTGCTGCTGTATATGTAGTCTGTCTGATTGTAAGGCCTGCAAATCCTTATGTATATGTGGGGTTCTATGCACTGGCATATATAGGGCTTGGCTTCTTTAATACTATTATATGGGCTATGATTACAGATGTTATCGACGATGCAGAAGTCCGGAATGGTGTACGTGAAGATGGCACTATATATTCTGTTTATTCATTTGCACGCAAACTTGGACAGGCAGCTTCTTCTGGCATGACAGGCGCATTGTTATCTATGGTAGGATACACTAATGAAACTGCTTTTGACCCTGAAGTTACTTCTGGAATATTTAACCTGTCATGTATTATACCAGCTGTTGGCCTGGGTGCAGTATCACTGGCATTGCTTTTTATCTATCCACTGGGCAAAAAACGAGTGGAAGAAAATGTTGCAACACTTGCTGCAAAACGCAGATAGGGCATAAAGGAGAATAAAAATTGGGTAAATTATCAGATTATAAAAAGAGGAAAGACTTTCTGGTATGTGTAGACAGTGATGGCTGTGCTATGGATACTATGGATATTAAACATATCCGCTGTTTTGGACCATGTATGGTAGAAGAGTGGGGGCTTTCACAGTGGAAAGATGAAATCTTAAAGCGCTGGAATGAGATAAACCTGTATACTATGACCCGTGGAATTAACCGTTTTAAGGGGCTGTCTATAGCATTACAGGAAATTTCTGAAAAATATATACCTGTTGAAGATTTGGATATACTAACAGAGTGGGTTAAAAACAGCAAGGAACTGTCTAATGATGCATTACAAAGAACTATTGATGAAAAAGAGAGCATCTGTCTTAAAAAAGCATTGTCATGGAGCAAGGCAGTCAACAGTTCCATCAATAAACTTCCAGAAGAAGAGAAAGTTCCGTTTGAGGGCGTAAAAGAAGCACTTGCATATGCCCATGAAACAGCAGATGTTGCGATTGTTTCCAGTGCAAACCTGGATGCAGTACTAGAAGAGTGGGAGCGTTTTGGGCTCATTCCTTACACAGATATTGTGCTTGCACAGGATGCAGGAAGTAAAGCATTTTGTATTGGGGAACTCTTAAAGGCAGGGTATGAAAAAAATAATGTAGTTATGTGTGGCGATGCTCCAGGGGATTTGGATGCTGCAAGGAAGAATGGAGTATTTTATTATCCAATTCTGGTAAGAAAAGAAAAAGAAAGCTGGACCGGATTTATGGACGAAGGCTTTTCACGCTTAAAAGCTGGCACTTATAAAGGAGAGTACCAGGAAAAAAAGATTCAGGAGTTTTTAGTAAATCTGGGTGGATAACCATTACTATTCACGGTCATTCTAACCAACATGCGTAAAACCTGCCAGCAAAGCTGTCAGACGCTGCAAAACCAGCAGCTTGCGTTTTACTTATGTTGTTTAGAACAGCCTGCACGCTAATTTCAGAAAATAGTCATTCTCTTATGTGCAAGCACGACGAGTCTGCCTTTTTCTGAAATTAGCCGTGCATAGTAACGGTTAAGCAAATAAAAGGAGGGATAATTTTATGGTAGATATGAAAGCAAATCCATTTTACTTGTCTGATGAGGACTGTAAATGGGTAGAAGACACAATTTCAAATATGACTCTGGATGAAAAGATAGGGCAGTTGTTTTTCAATATGGGTTCAAGCCGTGATGAAGACTATCTTAAGATGACAGTGGATAAGTACCATATTGGTGGTATCCGGTATAATCCAGGACCAGCAGATGATATACATGAACAGAACCGCATATTGCAGGAAAACAGCAAAATTCCACTAATTATTGCATGTAATACAGAAAATGGCGGTGATGGGGCATGTGTAGATGGGACTACAATCGGAAGCCAGACAAAGATAGGAGCTACACGTAATACACAGTATGCTTATAATCTTGGATATATGTCCAATAAAGAGGCTGCTGCCATCGGCTGTAATTTATCATTTGCCCCTGTAAGTGATATAATTTATAATTGGGAAAATCCAGTAATAGGACTGCGCACTTATGGCAATGATGTTGAAAGAGTTATGAAGATGACTAAGGCTTATATGGAAGGAGCACATGCCAATCCTGGTTTCTGTTGTGCAGCTAAGCATTTCCCTGGGGACGGGCTTGATTTCCGCGACCAGCATGTGGCTAATAGTGTGAATGACTTTAGCTGTGAAGAGTGGGATGAAACATTTGGAAAGGTGTACCAGAACCTGATTGACAATGGTCTTGAAGCAATTATGGCAGGACATATTATGCAGCCGGCGTATACACGCCATTTTAATCCTGATATTGCAGATGATGATATTATGCCTGCAACACTGTCACCAGAACTGATTAATGGTCTTTTACGTACTAAACTTGGTTTTAATGGCATGGTGCTTACAGATGCTTCACACATGGTAGGGCTTACATGCCGCATGAAGCGCTGTGACCTTATGCCGGCAGCTATTGCGGCTGGTGTAGATATGTTTTTGTTCTTTAATGATATGGATGAAGACTTTGAAGCTATGAAGAAGGGCTATGAAGACGGACGTATCACGGAAGAGCGGTTAA
This sequence comes from Lachnoclostridium sp. UBA7122, assembly GCA_002493085.1. Lineage (GTDB taxonomy): Bacteria > Bacillota > Clostridia > Lachnospirales > Lachnospiraceae > Butyribacter. Next base: position 6,844 of record DKXQ01000241.1, on the reverse strand, counting down.
GTGATGCACTACACCGCATACTGGCTCTTAAAGCGCATATGGGACTGCATAAGAAAGACAAAAAAGATATTGTGCCACCACATGGACAAGTTCATGAAATTGTAGGATGTGAAGAGCATAAAGCTATGCAGAAAGAGATTTCAGAAAAAGCCATAACTCTTGTAAAATATAAAGATAAAGATGTACTGCCTATGATTCCAGACCGCTATAAACGCATTATGATTGTATATGTAAAGGGGCTTGAAGCTCCAGGAATTGGCACTCTTATGTCGCAGCATAAAGTATCTCCGGCAGATAAACTTAAAGACAGGTTAATTGCCAAAGGATTTGATGCATTTGTTTATGAAAGCCCGGTACAGAAGATGATGCAGCAGGTACAGGCAGGAGAGAAACCAGACCTTAATTTGTATTTTGCAGGAAAGAGCGCTATTGCAGACTTTACAGGGGCCCAGGACCTTATTATCACCCTGGTTGATATTGCAGGCGGCTTCCAGCCAGTGGCAAGGCCTTCATTCGGAATGACAAAAGGCGGTGGGGAGATTCCGTGGTATGTACATGAACTTCCAGTTATTGTTATAGGGACAAAACAGCCGTTTGTACTGGCAGATATTCCACAGGCACGCACGTATATTAACACTTATGATACACTTGATACCACATTTGACGCACTGGTAGAAAAGCTTATGACAGGTGCAGACGCATTTGAAGGACAAGACCCGGTAGATTCATACTGTGGTGTATGGGATACAAGATTATAAACAGAAAGGAAGGGATTATTTATGCAGATGACATTCCGCTGGTATGGCGAAGGCAATGACAGCATCACACTTAAACAGATTAAGCAGATTCCAGGAGTGACAGGAATTGTATGGGCACTGCACCATAAACAGGCCGGGGAAGTATGGGAAATGGATGAGATAGAAGAGGCACGCTGCCAGATTGAGGGCGCTGGCTTCAATATGGATGTAGTAGAAAGTGTCAATGTACACGATGATATTAAGATAGGGCTTCCAGCACGTGACCAGTATATTGAAAACTATAAGACAACCCTTAGAAATCTTGCAAAGTTTGGTGTTAAGGTTGTAACATATAACTTTATGCCAATATTTGACTGGACGCGTACAGACTTATTCCATCCAATGGAAGATGGTTCTACAGCACTGTTTTATGAAAAATCAAAGATACAGGATGACTATAAAGAGATGGCAAAATATATCCTGGAAAACCTGCATGGCATGACATTCCCAGGCTGGGAGCCTGAACGTATGGCACAGCTTGATGACCTTTTTGAGAAATACCGTCCGGTTACAAAGGAAAAGTTATGGGATAACTTGAAATATTTCTTAGAAGCGCTTATGCCTGTATGCCATGAAACAGGGATTAAGATGGCAATACACCAGGATGACCCGCCTTGGGATATCTTTGGCTTGCCGCGTCTGCTGGTAGACAAAGAGTCAATCGGACGTTTTCTTTCTATGGTAGATGATGAGTATAACTGCCTGTGCCTGTGTTCAGGTTCACTAGGAGCTAATCCAGACAATAATGTGCCAGATATTGTACGCACATACTGCGACCGTATTGCATTTGCCCATATCCGCAATGTAAAGCACTTTGAAAATGGCGACTTTACAGAAGCTTCACACCGTGACTGTGATGGAGATGTGGGAATACTTGAAATTATGAGGGCTTACCACGACTGTGGCTATAAAGGCTATGTGCGTCCTGACCACGGCCGCCATATCTGGGGTGAAGAATGCCGTCCTGGATACGGACTGTATGACAGGGCATTAGGAATTATGTATTTATGGGGATGCTGGGATATGTTAGACAGGATAGAAGGCAGTAAGTAAAAAAGGAGGGGTTCTGTTTGAAACTATCATTAGAATCAATAAAAGATAAGGAAGCATGGAAGGGTTACCACCTTCCATCTTATGACCCAGAACAGATTGCAGAAAACACAGCAGAGAATCCAGAGTGGATGCACTTTGGCTCTGGAAATATTTTCCGTATTTTCCCGGCAGTAATATGCCAGAAGCTTATAGAGCAGGGCAAAATGGATACAGGAATTGTGTGCTGTGAGGGATATGATGATGAAATTATCACTAAATGTTTTAAGCCTTATGATAACCTGACAATAGCTGTTACACTAAATGCAGATGGAAAACTTGACAAAGAAGTCGTAGGTTCATTTGCAGACAGCCTGACAATGCTTTATGACAGTGAAAAGATTGCAGATATTATGAAAAAGCCATCACTTAAGATGGTCTCATTTACAATTACAGAAAAGGGATATTCACTGAGAAATGCTGCCCATGAAATTGTCCCGGCAGTTGCTGCTGATATGGAAAATGGTCCTTGTGGCTGTAAGACATTTATGGCACAGCTTACTTCAATGTGCCTTGGAAGAAAGAAAGCCTGTGGAAAGCCGCTTGCACTTGTCAGCATGGATAACTGTTCACACAACGGTGAAAAACTCCAGACAGCAATTATGGAGATTGCAAAAGCATGGCTTGACAATGGCAAGATAAGCAGTGAAGATTATGATTATCTGGAAAAGGACATTGCATGCCCGTGGAGCATGATTGACAAGATTACACCACGTCCGCATCCATTAGTTGAAGAACAGCTAAAGGCTGACGGGCTTGAAGCAATCAGCCCGTTTGTAACTACAAAGCATACGTATACAGCGCCATTTGTAAATGCAGAAAAGACACAGTATCTTGTTATAGAAGACCAGTTCCCGAATGGCAGGCCACCGCTTGAGGATGCAGGAGTCATTATTACAGACAGGGATACTGTAAACAAAGTTGAGAAAATGAAAGTCTGCACCTGCCTTAACCCGCTGCACACCTGCCTTGCAGTTTATGGATGCCTCTTAGGGTATACTTCAATCGCAGAAGAGATGAAAGACGCAGAACTCAGTAAATTCATTGACCGCATGAGCCACGAAGAGGGTATGCCGTTTGTAGTGGACCCAGGTGTAATTGACCCTGGGAAGTTCCTGGATGAAGTGTTAACTGAGCGTCTGCCAAATCCATTTATGCCAGATACACCACAGCGCATTGCAACAGACACATCCCAGAAACTGTCTATAAGGTTCGGTGAGACAATTAAGGCATATATTGCATCACCAGACCATGAGGCATCAGAACTTAAACTTATTCCGCTTGTACTGGCCGGGTGGCTGCGCTATCTTGCAGGAATTGACGATGAAGGCAAAGAATTTGAATTAAGCCCTGACCCGCTGCTTTCTGCCATGCAGGAAAAACTTGGAGGCATTAAGCCAGGAGACAGCATAGATGAGGCAAAACTTGAGCCTGTTTTATCAGATGCTTCTATCTTCGGAGTAAATTTATATGAATGTGGCCTGGCTGGCAAAGTAATACAGTATTACCGTGAACTTATGGCTGGCAAAGGGGCTGTACGTGAAACATTAAAAAAATATATACAGTGATACAGAATCTGGCAAGACGCTATGGCGTCTTGCCGGGCTTAGTCCAGGTATAGATTGGGAAGGTAAATATTAAGAAAGGGGATTTAAATATGGATAATAACTGTGCATACTGTATGGAAGGGGAGCTTGTGGAAAAGTTTGGCATCAAAATATGTGAACTTGAAACCAGCAAAGTTTATTTATTTAAGGAACAGAGCCATAAAGGCAGGGTGATAGTTGCCCATAAAAAGCACGTAGGGGACATGCAGGAGCTTACAGCCGGGGAAAGAAGCGCTTACTTTGAAGACGTTGCAAAAGTGGCAGGGGCACTTAAGGCAGCATTTTCTCCTGACAAGATAAATTATGGTGCATATGGGGATACTGGACACCATCTGCATTTCCATCTTGTGCCAAAATATGCTAATGGATATGAGTGGGGTGGTGTTTTTGCCATGAATCCTGACCATGTTTATCTCACAGATGAAGAATATGGCAGTATAATTGCGGCAATAAAGAAAGAATTAGAAAAATAGCAGACAGAAGCTAAAAATATAAGCTGCAGGAGGATGTTATTTAATGAATCTAAATTTAAAACCAGAGAGCGAATGTAAATTTGACGCAGTGTCACTTGGTGAAGTAATGCTCAGGCTTGACCCAGGAGAGGGAAGAATACGTACTGCAAGGGCTTTCCGTGTGTGGGAAGGCGGCGGTGAGTATAATGTAATCCGCGGGCTGAAAAAATGCTTTAAGCTGGATACAGCAGTTATTACTGCATTTGCGGATAATGAAGCAGGACTGCTTTTAGAAGACCTTATACAGCAGGGTGGTGTGGATACCAGCCTGATAAAGTGGATGAAGACAGACGGTATTGGGCGCATCTGCCGGAACGGGATTAATTTTACAGAGCGGGGATTCGGGATACGTGGTGCGGTTGGATGCTCTGACCGTGCCAATACAGCTATTTCAAAAGCTACACCAGAAGACTTTGATTTTGAGTATATATTTGGCAGACTGGGCGTGCGCTGGCTGCACACAGGCGGGATTTATGCAGCACTGTCTGGACAGTCATGCCAGACAGTGCTTGAAGCCATAAAAACCGCTAAAAAATATGGCACAGTTGTATCTTATGACTTAAACTACCGCCCATCTATGTGGGGTGCGATTGGCGGACTTGAAAAAGCACAGGAAGTAAATAAAGAAATTGCAAAGTATGTTGATGTCATGATTGGCAATGAAGAAGACTTTACTGCATGTCTTGGATTTGAAATAGAGGGCAATGACGAAAACTTAAAAACACTAAACCTTGATGGTTATAAAAAGATGATTAATGAGGCAGCCAGGACATATCCAAACTTTAAGGCTGTTGCCACAACACTGCGCCAGGTAAAGACTGCCACAGTAAACGACTGGAGTGCAATCTGCTGGGCGGATGGTGAAATTTATAAGGCAAAGGATTACAATGGCCTTGAAATCATGGACCGTGTAGGAGGCGGGGATTCATTTGCCTCTGGTTTAATCTATGGGCTTATGTCTACAGAAGATGCAGAACTTGCAGTAAACTATGGTGCAGCACATGGCGCACTGGCAATGACAACACCTGGCGATACAACAATGGCAAGCAAAAAAGAAGTAGAAGCTGTTATGGGCGGTGCTGGCGCAAGGGTACAAAGATAGGCACTGTGTAATCCGCGTAAATGGAAACAGACAGAACAGGGGGAATAATAAAATGGATGTAATGGAAAGCATGAAACAGTCAGTGATTGTGCCAGTAGTAGTAATTGGTGATGTAAAAGATGCAGTTCCTGCAGCACAGGCACTGCTTGCAGGCGGCATTAATGTAATGGAGATTACACTGCGCACTGCGGCAGCGCTTGAAAGCATACGGACTGTTGCAAAAGAGTGCCCTGATATGGTAGTAGGCGCTGGTACAGTATTAAATGCCACCCAGGCTAAGGATGTCGTAGATGCTGGTGCAAAGTTTATCGTATCGCCGGGGTTTGATGAGGAAACAGTAAAGTGGTGCATTGAAAAAGAAATCAATGTAACACCAGGATGTGTTACACCAACTGAAATTATGGCAGCACGCAAGCTTGGGTTAAGAGTTGTCAAATTCTTCCCGGCAAATGTATATGGCGGCTTAAATGCAATTAAGAACCTTGCAGCACCATTTACAGATATGCAGTTTATCCCTACAGGCGGTGTAAATACAGAAAATATTGCAGAATTTACAGCATCACCGGCAATATTTGCAGTAGGCGGAAGCTGGGTATGCAAAGCAGCAGATATTGCACAGGGAAACTTTGACAAGATTACACAACTCTGTAAAGAGGCGCGCAAAGCAGCAATGGATTAAAACAAAACCCATACAGCTTTTAAAACTAAGCTTATTATTGAACATGTTTCACCTATAGAGCATATAGATTATCAATTTCTATATGCTCTAATGCTGTTATTATATTTGACTTTATATGATAGCACGCAAAATTGCCTGTAAACAAAAATTAAGTTTTTTGTAAATAAAAAATAATAAAACAGTGCTTTTATCTATGATACAATTTGTATAAAAGCACTGTTTTTGTGTATAAAAGGAGTATATTATGGAATCTAAAAAAATTACAACATGCCTGTTAATTGTGTATCTGCTGGCACTTGCATGGATTATTTTATTTAAGATGGAGTTTTCTTTTGAAAATCTGCCACATATAAGAAATATTAATCTGATACCATTTGGAGATTCAGCAATTACAAATGGAACTGTTGATTTGGATGAAATTATCTGGAATTTGCTGGCATTTATTCCATTTGGCATATTCACTGGAATGTTGTCAGATGGCAAATCACTTGTCATGGCAGCAGTCCCTGTATTTCTTACAAGCCTTGCATTTGAAGTTATCCAGTTTATTTTTTCAATAGGTGCAAGTGATATTACAGACATTTTAATGAATACAGCAGGAGGAGTAGCAGGAACGGGCTGTTTTGTTCTTTTATCAAAGGTTTTAAAAAGCAGGGCAAATAAAATTGTTAATATAATCTGCCTTGCAGGGGCAGTTTTGATGTTTTCATTTATAGGAATTATCCTGTTTGCAAATATATAAATACGATGTCAGATTTACAACCTCTTTTTTCCAGATTTAATTATTAAAAATTTTTGTAATTTGAGAAAAGACCTCACTTTTTTGGGGAATTATGCGTTAATATAATTATATTTTTTCGCAAGCCAGAAAAGATGGAGGTCTTTATTATAAATACATGTTTTTTGAAATTCTGATAACGTGTAGATAAAAAATAATATATAGTGTGTCAAAAAGTGTACTTTTTGATACATTATATATTATTTTTTTATTTTATCATAAAAATTTTATTTATGCAATATAATTTAGCAATTTTTCCACGGTAAACGCACGATTTTAT
>DKXQ01000158.1 GCA_002493085.1 Lachnoclostridium sp. UBA7122 | reverse complement strand
GATTTGATGCACCACTGCGTGCTTTATTTAAGCGCAAGCGGCTGCCGGGTGGAAAAATTTTGAAACCGCCAGAGCCATATACTTTAAAGCTTACAGTTTATATTATACCATATAAAAATATATAATTTTCCATTTTTTTACAAAAATTACCCAGGTAAAGTTACACTAAGTAATTTCTAAGACTTTTTCCAGAAGCCCTTCAGAGAACAAAAGCTCTTTGTTAATAACTGTCAGTTCTCCTTTAGTTTTTATGTAATCTAACTCTGGCGGTGCAATTGCATAATCAGCATATTCAAGCATAGGAATATCAAATCTGCTATCACCTGCTGCTATTATGGTATCTGCATCTAGTTTTGCCGCCAGTCTTTTTACTGCGGTGCCCTTATCAAGTTTTTTTGGAACAACATAAACTTTTATGCCATTGCTTAAGACATCCACAAGTGATAAATCCAGATTCTGGCTTAAAATATTAACCGTAACTTCTGGCCTGCTGCTTTTTGTAAACAGAAACAGCCCTTTAATATCCCTTACTTCAAAAATCCTGTTTTTATCATTCTCCAGCATTTTGTAAGCCCTGTCTATCTGTTTTTTGCTGCTGGCGGCAAGGGAAAGTGATTCCTTATACCATTCATTATCCTCTCTTCCATCTTTTAAAAGCACACAGCCATTACATGTAAGTACATATCTGGACTTTCCTATGCCAAGGTCTATGCGGTTATACTGTTCTACAGTCCTTGTAGTTACAGGAATTATTAAAACCTTTTCTGCTGCTTTTTTTAATAACTTATATGTCCTGTCTGTAATGAAAGATATTTCACGTCCATTATATATCTCAGCACATCTTTTATAAGAGCCTATATCATGCTTATAAGAATATATAATAGTATTGTCTAAATCTGTATTAAAAATTATCATATTAAAAAATAAATTATCTGGCAGATTTCAAATATGGTTTTAACAAATAGCCGCTTTGAATCTGCCAGTACATTATATTTTTACTTGTTACCATTTACAACAAGTTTTCTTACCATGTCAGCAGGAATAATTGTCACTGCAAGAATAACCACAACTGCCCATCCGGTAATGCCAAATGGTACACAGCTGAACATATTGCCAATCCACTTAAATACTGGCACTGGAATTAATGCTGCATTTACAATAACTGCCTGTACCAGTATAATTGTAAAGAATACTTTTAAAAATCCTGTATTTTCATCCAGGCCCTTAAATATAGCCAGACCGTCATCCCTTACGTTAAAGCCGTTAAACAGGGCTATTACAATAAATAATACAAAGTACGCTGTTAAATGCTGCCCATCTGTTTCAAATAAGTTTCTAAAGAATGGAAGTTTAAGGTATAAGAAACTGATTAAAACTACCCATGCACCCATTGTCACAATCTGCGCCATCATCTCTTTGCTTACAATGCTTTCATCCCTTCTTCTAGGTGGCTCTGACATATATTTCTTTAATGCCGGCTCATTACCAAGCATAATAGCGCCAAGGCTGTCCATTACAAGGTTTACAAACAAAAGGTGTGTAACTTTAAGAGGTTCTTCTACCCCGAAGAACGGGGCAACTGCACTTACTACTACTGCCGCAACATTTATAACAAGCTGGAATTTACAGAATTTCAATATATTGTGGTAAATTGTACGCCCATACCAGATAGCATCTTTAATTGATTTAAAGTTGTCATCAAGTATTACAATTTTGCCGGCTTCTTTTGCTGCTTCTGTGCCACTTCCCATTGCAAAACCTACATCTGCACGCTTCAAGGCAGGTGAATCATTAACACCGTCCCCTGTCATGCCTACGACAAGATTCATCTCCTGGCATATGCGGACCATACGTGACTTATCTGTTGGCAGGGCACGTGCAATTACCCTGATTTTAGTGATGATTTTCTTTACTTCATCATCAGACATCTCTTTTAACTGTGCAGAGGACAGTGCTTTATCATCTTCATTTCTTAAAAGCCCTGCATCTTTTGCAATCGCAACTGCTGTTTCAAGGCGGTCACCGGTTATCATTACAACCTGTATGCCAGCTTTCTGTACCTCGGATATAGCTTCTTTTGCTTCTGGCCTTACATCATCCCTGATTCCCACAAGCCCTATAATAACTATGTCATCATTAATTTTACTTGTCACCATGTCTTTCTGGGAATACCCGAAAGCAAGTACCCTCATAGCTTTTGAAGCAAGACTGTCTATTTTTTTATTTAATGCATCTTTATCAATATCTTTAACATTGCCATCTGCATCAAGATACTTCTTTGCAGCATCAACAAGTCTTTCAGGTGCACCTTTATAAAATGTCCTGCCTTTACTGCCGTTTAGCTGTGCCTGGCTGAATTTATTTGATGAATTAAATCCCTGTGATTGTACAACTTCATAGCTTGTGTCTTCTTTAAGTGCATTAAATGTATCTTCGCCAATAAATTTCAGCAAAGCCTGGTCAGTTGCATTGCCACCAATAACCTTATGGGATGCATCAAACATTGACTGTGTATTTTTGCCGATGGCAAGGTCTAAAAGGTTTTTTATATTTTTATGCTGTGGAAGCTCCGGGATTGCAACTGAATTGCCATCTGCTGTAAAAAAGTCCACAACCTCAAGCATGCCTTTTGTTATAGTACCAGTCTTATCACTGAATAAAATATTTAGTGAACCTGCCGTTTCAATACCCTCAGCTTTCCTTACAAGTACGTTATGTGACAGCATCTTGCTCGTATTCTGCATAAGCACAAGGGAAATCATAAGCGGAAGCCCCTCTGGCACAGCACATACAATGATGACAACTGCAAGTGATACTGCCTCAACAATATCTTTTAATACCTCTGTTGCCCCATTGGCAAAATATGCGGAAATCCCACCAGCCGATACAATAAAATATGCAAAATATAAAACAGCTATAACAATAGCGCCAACATATCCAAACAGCGAAATCTGTTTTGCCAGTTTTGCCAGTTTAACCTTTAATGGGGAATCAGGCTCATCTTCCTGCATCTCTTCAGCCATCTTTCCCATCATAGTTTTTAAACCAACTTTTTTTACATCTAAAACACCCTCGCCATCGAATACTACTGCACCCCTGAACAGGGAATGTGCATCAACAAATGTGTCCCCAGTAATATCTTCTGGCAGGCTGGCATCTTCTTTTGCTGCCGTCTTTTTACACTCTTCTGATTCACCATTTAAAGATGAATTATCCACAGTTAAAGAACCAGATACCAGAATACCATCAGCAGGTATTTTATCTCCTGACTGGAGAAGTACTTTATCTCCTGTTACAACATTGTCAATATCTATTACATCTATTAAACTGTTCCTGTATACTTTACACTTATCTTTTTCAGTGCTGTCTTTAAGTTCCCTGTACTTTGTATCACTGGCAACACCTGTCTTTGCTGAAACAACTGCTACTATAAGCACAGCAGCAATAGTCCCAAGCGGTTCATATATTTCCGCATAGCCAAAGAAAAACATAATAATCATAAGTGCGGCAATTGCTAACAGTATTTTAATCATCGGGTCACTGAATGTTTCCTTAAACTCATCCCAGAACGTAGTTGGTTCACAGTCCGGAATTTCATTAGAGCCATATTTTTCACGTGAAACAATTACTTCTTCGTCACTTAGTCCGTTGTACTTCATAATTTAAATTAAGTCCTCTCAAAAAAATCTACATCACTCCAAAAGCTATAGTGAATTAACAATTTTATACAATTTACATATATCTCTTCAGAAGTTCAGAAAGATTGGCATCATCAGTGCCCTGTCCTATTGCATTGAACTTCCACTCACCGTTGCGCCTGTATATTTCGCCAAATATCATGGCTGTAAGCCCGGAATAATTTTCTGTAAGGTTGTATTTGCACATTTCCTTATTATTCCTGCCATCCACAAGCCTGCAGAAAGCATTTTGTATCATGCCAAAATGCTGTTTTCTTTCAACTGCGGAATATATATTTACAACAATTACAATCCTGTTATACTCCTGTGGTATTTTTGACAAATCTACAACAATCTGCTCATCATCTCCATCGCCTGCGCCTGTAAGATTGTCCCCCAGGTGCTGTATAGAGCCTGATTTATGCTGGAGATTCCCATAATATACTAAATCTGCTTTATTAACAAACTTGTCATTCTGTAGCATAATTACAGATGCATCACAGTCAATTGGCTTTGGTTTTGAAGAAAAAAAACCGTGTTTCTGTGGCGCTTCATCCCACCCAAGACCAACAAGCATCTTAGATAAACCTGCATTTTCCTTTGTCAGGTTTACTTTCTGTCCTTTTTGTAAACTTATTGACATTTCTGCCTCCTTCAATATTATTGCCATAAACTGGCCTATCTATGCAACTTCTATTCCATAGTGGCCGCAAAGTGCTGCAAGTCCTCCCTGGAACCCGCTTCCGATTGCATTAAACTTCCACTCACCATTATGCTTGTACAATTCACCAACTACTATTGCAGTTTCTATAGAGAAATCTTCACCTAAATCGTACCTTATAATTTCCTCGTCTGATGCTTCGTTCACAACCCTGATAAATGAATTAGAAACCTGTCCGAAGTTCTGGTTTCTTATATCTGCTTCATAGATTGTTACTGTAAATGCAATTTTGGAAATATTGTCAGGAACCATAGTTAAGTCAATCTCTATCTGCTCGTCGTCGCCGTCACCGGAACCTGTGAGGTTATCTCCCATATGTTTTACAGCGCCGCTGGCATGTTCAAGATTGCCATAGAAGATAAATTCCCTGTCACTTGGGCATCTGCCTGTGGAATCCACCATAAATGCAGAAGCGTCAAGGTCAAAATCAGCACCTGAATCAAATGCATTTACATCCCACCCAAGACCAACCATAATGTTTTTAAGCCCTGGATTTCCTTTTGTTAAACTTACTTTTTGTCCTTTTGATAAATTAATTGGCATAATTTCGTCCTCCTGTCTTAATTAACTTTTATAAGCTGTTTCCATTTTATCTGTGTTTATTTGGCATATTGTACCTTTCATTGAATTCTCTTTTAATATTTTCAAGTTTTGCCTGGTCTTCAATACGCTTTTTCCTCGCATTTTCCTGTATCTGCCTGGTTTCGTCAATACCATTAACAATAGTTCTCCATGTAGTTTCTAATGTTTCAGCTTTAATTGAGCTTCCAGATGCAAGTCTTGCAGTTGCCTTTGACTGCTCTACAGTATTTCTGGCATTTTTAATAAGCATTTCATTGGTCTTTTCATCAAGGGCTGACATAGCATCTGCCTGGATACGCTGCCTCTTTAGCATAATTGCCTGTGCAAGTGCCTGTTTAAAGACTGGAAGCGTAACGATAAATGCGGAATTAATCTTTCTTACAAGATTCATATTAGAAAATTCCATTGTTTTAATCATTGGGACTGACTGTATGGCAACACTTTCCGCCGTCCTTAAATCCTGTGTCCTCTGTTCAAGCATCATAAGGCACTGTTCAAGTGACTGTAATTCAAACTGGATTGAATTGTCACCAGTTGCCTCCATATCTGCCCGCCTCTGTTCAATATACTGTTCTATCTCATGACAGCCCTGTTCACCTGCAAGAATGTACTTTACAAGTTCGTGGTAATAATTTACATTCGCCTCAAACATCTGGTTCAGTTTGCGGTTGGACTGTTTAATTTCTGATTCATACTGCTTTAACTGTACATAAATCTTATCAATTTCTTCACCCATAGTATGGTATTTGGCAAGCACTTTGTCGAGCTGCTTCCTTAACTTCCCAAAAAGCCCAGGGTTTTTATTCAGCTCATCAATATCAAACTTTGACATAATGTTTGCAAGCACTTTTAACATCTCACTAGATTCATCAATCTGTGACATATTCATGCTGTTAAGCACAACATCTGATGCTTTTGATATTTCTTCCGCTGCCTCTGCACCAAATGATACGATTGTTTCAAGATTATCAAGTTCAATCGTACTTACAAGTGCATCCACCTCAGGAGAACCTGTCAGCTGCACATTCATCTGCTGCCTGTCTTCTACAATATCATACTGCTCCACTACCTCTGCTGCCCCACTATGTACAGCTGGTGTCTGCATTGTTTTATTCTTACTAAAATCAAGCCCCATTTCTTCCTCCATTCACTATTGCCAGCAGTTTATCTTCCAAAAAGTTTCTCACGCCATGAAATGCGCGCAGTCTGGCGTGCAACATTCAGGTCAGGCACATTTAAGTCATAGACATATTCGCCAATCTGATGTTCTTCTGCCAGTTTTTTATTAAAATATTTTTCAATTGTCTGGTATCCTGTTGGAATAAAAAATAAAATATCAAATCCCACAAGGTTTAAAAATGCCATTAAAATAGAATCTTCTAATGATATCTCTTTTTCAGCCGTATTGATATACACAACTTTAGGATTAATCTTTGTAAAATCAAATTTCTGTATCATTCTCAGTATTTCTTTTTTCATATTGAGGACTGTTGATATAATGGTATATTCAGTACCATTTACAAAAGTACCTTTGATAACTTTCTGGTCAATAAGCAGCTGTAATTTGTCAAGAATATGTTCCTGCACATCATCCCTTAGCACTCCATACTGGTACGACTGATGTGCCTTAATCTTGTTTTTTTGTACCTTTCCATTTTTAAAAAATTCTGTTGCATGTGCTTTGACAGGGTTGTACTCTGCTGCGTTTAAATATGGCACCTGTTTTATTAAAAATGCCTCTTTGCCAAGCAGCTGCCTTATACCTGCCCAGTACTGCCGTATATCACCCTCCTTTATCCCGCATACTTTTGCAAATATAACAGGCAGGTTTACTGTATTGCCCACTATGCTGAAATTTGGCCTGTACTTCATCTCCTGGTTCCAAAGTATGGAAATCTCTTCATACATTGTACGCAGTGTTACTGATACTGCTTTACTGTACTGCTGGTTTCTGTACATGCCTGAATCCTGGTACATCACAGTATCAAGTTCTCTTTCAGCATGATATGCTGCTGTCCCGATATGGACTTCTGTATTTTCCCTTGGATATTTATCTGCTGCCAGTGAACCAGCATAATTAATCTCATACAACAGGGTATCACTTAAACAGCACTTTGTATTAAGGTCTGGATTTAAAATAAGAACATCCACTGGCAGTCTTGCCAGGAATTTTATAAATAGAGCTTCATTACTATTTTTACATCCACCCATATATATAAAACAGGAAATATCTGGTATCTTCCAGTTTGCAAAAAGCTGTCCCTGGTATCTTTTAAGCCAGCACAGCAGATAAACTGCCCTGTTGGACAATCTGTTTAATGTAATGCCTTCCTGTTTTGATTCTTCTAAAATAACATCTACAAAGCTTTTTACCATAATGCTTTGCAGTCCAGCGTTTGCTGTATATTTTATATTGCCAGATAAGCCTGCTAACATCTGTTTGCATGTTTTATAATTGCCCCGCTTTATCTGGCTGATTTCATCAGTTGAAGGACCTGGAAGAGGAGCGTCAATTATAACTATCCTTCTATGGCTGTTCTTTAATTCCATCTGGAACTGGTAAAGTTCATTCATATATGACAGCTTGTCCTCCACACCGTTAATCCTGACATAACAGTTGTAGAAAAACTGCGGGTCACTTCCTCTTGCATGTATTTCTTTCTTAAAATCGTCAAGCCCTTTTCCCTCAATCCAGGCATTTGTACAATTTACCACAGAAGGCTTTCTGCCATAAAGCCTTTCGATGTCCATATCATTCTGGATTTCATCCCGGAGCCATTTAAGACTGAAATATTCTGGAAAACCCGCCATGCCTGAAACTTTTAGTTCGTCTGGTAAGACAGTACTTGTATCTGGTATCTGGCTGGTACTGTCATTTTTATATTGTAGTAAAACAATGTCACATCCTGCACCAGATAAAACACTTAATAATAAAAGTTCATAGTAACTTGCAGTACCTTCATACAAAATCTTAGGTACTTTATTGTCACCTAACTGGCTCAAAATCCTTTCAAACTTATAATAAAGCCAGCACATAAACTTTATATATGCATTTTTCAGCATATTTTCATTCTTTCCACTTTTGCCCAGGTCATTTAGTATTTTATAGATTGCAGAAGATACAGCACTGTTCTGGTATGCACTCATGCGTGGAAGCCATTTTCTTAAACTGGCAGTAATAAATTCTATATTTAACTGGAAATCCATGCCCATTATTTCATTGTAATATTCAAGATTGTCTTTATCCGGGTTTGGAATTCTGCCTTCTATAATAACTCCGGAAATTCTTGCAGCATTATAATATTTCTTAACAAACTGGCAGATTTGTTCACTGTACCCGTTTATCTTATAAAAAAACACTCCCTTGCTGCTTCTTTCACTCAAATCAGTGAAAAAGTCATCAAGGCTCTGGATTTTAATATGCTCTAACATCGTTTAAATCCTCACTTCAGTACCTGCCCATCCTGTTTTTATTCATTATAACCCCTAAACCAGCACCAACTATGCCTCCAAGTATATGTGTAAGGTTAGCTACATTATCATTGGCAGCAAGACCATCGTGTATCTGCCCGCCTATATAAATAACTGCAACCAGTATAAGCGTAAGCGGTACTGTTCCCTCCTTAAAACTTGTAATTGGTGACAGCAGGATAAATGCAAATACAACACCACTGGCTCCAAGCAGCTGTATGCCTGGAAAAAATATATAATTTACAATCCCTGTCACAAGAGCTGTAGATAAAATAACAAGTAAAATATTCAGTGAACCATATTTTTCTTCAAGCAAAGGCCCTATAACAAGCAGAAGCATAATATTTCCAATAAAATGCTCCCAGTTAATATGACCTGCTATATGTCCAAAGAAACGGACATAGGTCAGAGGGTCTGCCAGTGAAGAATGGTACACACTAAATAACAGGTTATTTGTATACCCTTTTGTCATCCAGTTCAATACAAGTGCTATAAAACAGACAGCAGTAAAACTAAGGACAACAGGAGAGTTAAATGATATCCTTAAACTCTGGTTCTTCATTATACACCTCGGTTTATACTTTTAGTTAATATTATAAATCATTTATAGAAAGATATCAATAAAAGAAATCTTATTTTTACATAAAACACCAGGTAAAGTTACACTATCAGCAATAAAAAAATAGCTACAAATTATAAATAATTTGTGGTATATTATTATAAATTATCCCAAAATACCAAAAAGGAGCGTATATGAAAAATTCAATTATATATTATAGTGTGGGAGCACTTCTTTACTGTCCTGCCAATAATAAAAAAATAGCCACTTCAATTATTTTAGAAAAGTTTGGCAGCAGGTTTTCACTTGCATTATGCCTGGAAGATACAATAAATGATATTTATGTAAAAGAAGCTGTCAATATTTTACTTTGTTCATTAAACAGTATTTACAAAGCACATAAAACAAAAGATTTTTATATTCCAAAAATATTTATAAGAGTCAGAAATCCGCAGCAGATATCAGAGCTTACTGAAAAAATGGGGGAATCGCTAGAAATACTGACAGGGTATATTGCACCAAAGTTTTCTTTAGAAAATGCCAGCAATTATATATCTGCTGTTGAAAAAGTATGTATGGAATACAAGCATAAAGTATATTTAATGCCAATATTTGAAAACCCTGATATTATAAATTTACAGAACCGTTACAAAATTCTATATGGTCTGAAATCAGAACTTGATTCTGTTGAAGAATTAGTATTAAACATACGTGTTGGCGGTAACGACTTAAGCCATATGTTCGGGCTGCGGCGGCATGCCAGTGAATCAATACATAATATGAAACCTGTCAGTAATATTTTAACTGATATTTTAACTGTATTTGGTATGGATTATATTGTATCCGGACCTGTTTGGGAGTACTATAATGGGCATGGATGGGCAACTGGATTAAAAAAAGAATTAAGCCAGGATTTATTATGCGGGTTTATTGGAAAGACTGTTATACACCCAAAGCAGATACAAGTAGTAAACGATGCACTTAAAATACCAGTTAATGATTTAAATGATGCAAAGTCCATATTAAACTGGGATAAAAATTCCAGTGCTTTTGTTTCTGGAAATATTTCAAAAGAACGGATGAATGAGTATAAAACACATTCAAACTGGGCATTAAAAACTGTTTTTATGTCAGAATATTATGGTACAAAATAAAACTGTCCCAGTGGTTATACAGTTATAACCATTGGGACGATTCTTTTGATTATGTATCAGCCAGTTTTTTTATAATGCCACATGCCTTGTAATGTTCTAATGGATAATATTCTACAGGAACGTTTTTTTCTTCTGCAAGCCTGATAATGTGTGCAAGTTCCCTGCTGTCTTTATATCCGGTTCTGACAAGTACTTTCCATGGAATTCTTCTTAGAAGCACTCTTGTAGTTTCGCCAAGTCCTGGTTTTATAAAATTGATATTGTCTATATTATATTCCCTGGCAATTTTTTTTACTTCGTCAATTCCCTTTCTTTCTGGTATCCTGTCCGGTTCCCTGCTGTTTTCAAAGGAATTGCCGGACACAAATTCTTTTTCAATTGTATTTATAAACTCATAGGACAAGTCAGAACTTTCAAGTTCTTCATAATATGCTGCACCATGAAAATCATCTTTTCCGATAATATCACTTCTTAAAAAAGTTCTGCTGATTAAGCCAGACACAGTACAGTTAAGGCATGAACTTGGAATAAGTATATCCTCATGTGTACCACACAGTGAAGTAACATTAGCCGGGTCAGCGAGCACTGCAATTTCATCACTTACACCTTCAAATTCCTGCAAATCTTTTTTCAGTTCACTTAAGATTGCACCTTTTCCAATCCAGCCATCTACAAATAAAAGCTCTTTTGCATCATATTTTTCAAGAAGATAAGCCATTGCATTTTTATCAATTCCCCTATCCCTTATTATTGAAATAGAATAGTGTTCTACACTAATATTATATTTGAACTTAAGATATCTTTTTAATAAAATTCCTATAGGTATTCCAGCCCTTGCAAGCGAAACAAGCACAATATTTCTTCCACGCTGTTTTATAATCTTATCTGCTAACCTGCCTGTGGCAAGCGCCACTGGCTTTGAATAATTCTTTAATGCTGCTTTATATGCCTGCATATATTCCCTGCCTGGTACATATTCAAGTGGGAGCATTTCAGAGTAGTGTCTGCCAGACTGTATAAGCCGCTCCCTTTCTTTAGCTGGTTTAGGCTCTGCCAGTCCTGTTATATCCTTTAATAAAAGTTTTACATCATCTTCACTATATGAAGTCCTCATTAAATGCACCACCTGACTACAGTAATATCAGAATTATTGTTCATATAAACTGCCCTGCATAAATCATTAATCCCCACATCAGAGGCATTAATAGAATCTGTAATAATAACCACTTTATCATAACATCCAATATCATATATAAATGTCCTGCGGTTATCATCATAAACACTTCTTAGTTCATATCTGCAATGCAAAGGATAGTTCTTTTCACTACTTGTAATTACAGGACTTCTTGTAGAAGAATGGCTCTTTGCACTGCATCCTGTACTTTTAAGCCTGTATGCAATGTATATTGCAGGATACATAAATTCTTCCGTGCCAAGTACTAATACTGATTCACCGGCGCTAAACCGGCCAGATGCTGACACCTGTTTCCAGAGTTTTTCACATGCCAGGCCATAGTCTGCACCTTGTACCAGCCTTCTTGTATTAATATATCCATGTGCAATAAGACTTTTTATCTCTGGAAGCAGAGTGTGGCTAAAATCTGTTACATAATTTCCATTATTTTTAAAGCCCTCTGCAATTTCTGTATACTTGCTGTTATCAGTTTTTATGATATAGCTGATATCAATGCCATTTTCTTTATATATGCTTAAAGCTCTTTCATCCATGCCATTAATTAAAGAAGCAGCTGCAAATTTAATCTTTTTGTTATATATTCTATATGTATTTTTGATGATATTGGCAATTTTCATTATTGTATTTCCTGTAGTTACTTCATCTTCTACAAAAATAATACGGTCTATATCTATTACTGCTTTGTCAATATCTGTTTTAATTAATTTTTGCTCCTGTGCATGGCTGTGGCTTTCAGTAAAATACAAATATTCTGCTCCTTTGATATCTTCTCTTGTCGTCTGTATATACATGCAGTTCATCTTTACAGCTACTCTGGCGCCAATAGCTGTTGCTGTTTCAGCAAATCCAACAGCCAGTATTTTTTCATCTTTATACTGTTTTATAAGAATTTCTGCTAATTTATCAAACAATTTAAATGTTTCATCTGGCATAGCTGGAATGTGCTTTGCCTGTAAGCGGTTTACTACAAGATAATTCCGTTTATTATTATTTTCACGCTTTGCTATTTTTACCAGTTCTTTTTCTGTGTACAAGTCCTACACCTGCTTTCACTATTCTATTATCTTTTCATATGTAGCCCATTTTTTCATAATTTCCTCACATTGTTCTGTATCAATATCCTCCACAGCATTTTTTAGCTGTTCAAAATACTTTTTCTGTATACCATCATAAGTATAAAGTTTCATATTATTTATAACTTCCTCCATTGCATCCATATCCAGATTGTCCATTGCCTCTTTCATATTTGCAAAGAACCCGCCAAGCTTCTCTGCATTGGCGTTTTCAGACATTCTTCCCTGTTCCATGTCTTCTTCTTTAAAATAAGGCGCAAGTATATGCTTATATTGTATATATTTTTCTAACATTACTGGAGTAAGTTCTTTGATTAATCCAGTCTCACCTGCGTTGCCAGCGGATTCCATACGTTCTGCAAGTGATGCCAGTTCATTTGCACCAATCTGCTTTGATGAACTTTTAAGCGCATGTACTTCTATAGTATACCTTTTCCAGTTTTCTTCCTGCAGATACTCTTGTATTACAGCATATTTTTTGTCAATAACACGGTAGTACTCTTTAAGCACAGACCAGAAAAGTTTTTCCCCGCCCAGAAGTTTTAAAGCCGTCTGTATATCAAGCCCTTCAATTTCCGGGATTTCCTTTTTTTCTGTCTGTCTGCTGGCGGTGTCACTGTTGTTTTTATTCTTTTTAATAATTTTTTCTTTTGGAAGCCATTTCCTCAGTTTGGCAATTATAACCCTTAATTCAATAGGCTTTGCCACAAAATCATCCATTCCCTCGCTGATAAACAGCTCTCTCGTGCCATCTACCGCATTGGCAGTAAGGGCTATAATAGGAACCTGCCCATTCTCTCCAAGCATACGGCGTATAACCCTTGTTGTTTCAATTCCATCCATCTCTGGCATCATATGGTCCATAAATATTATATCATACCGTTTATCTGTAATCTTTGAAACCGCCTTCATGCCACTGAGTGCAGTTTCAATATTCATATCCAGTGGCTTTAAAAGCCCCTGTACTACAGTCAGGTTAATAGCGTTATCATCTACTACGAGGATTTCTGCATCAGGTGCAGTAAAATCAAAATCCTCTGCCTCCATTATGGAAATATCCTGACATATAGTTTCACCCCTGAAGATACCTGCAAGGCTTAATGTATAAACTGGCTTTTTTATTACCCTGGCATTAGGTATATTATATGTACGTGTTGCACGGAAATTGACAAGCACCACACCATTAATATCCGGGTTGTCTTTTAAAAAATCCTGAACTACATCTGTAAACAGTGGCTGTTCCACAAAAAGGTATTTTATCTTGTCTTTTACTTTATAAATCTCTTCTTCTGATTCCAGTTTTATATATTCCACACCAAATCTTGGCATATCAGTTTCCAGTTCTCTTACAATATATTCATTGCTTATAAGGCCCGCTGCTGATATATTCTCCTGTACCCTGCTGATAGATGGCTGTTTATTAATTACTTTCTGTGGAAGCACAAAAGAAAATGTACTGCCAAATCCATATTCACTTTTTACCTGGATTTTTCCACCCATAAGTGCTACAAGCTGTTTGCATATCGCAAGCCCAAGACCAGTTCCTTCAATATTCCGGTTGCGTTTGCTATCAAGCTGCTGGAAAGATTTAAACAGGTTTTTCATGTCATTTTTAGCAATGCCGCTTCCAGTATCAGATACATCTACCTGCATTAAAATCATATTTTCTTTTATCTGCCTGAAATCAATTTTCAGATGGACATTGCCTTTTTTAGTGAATTTTACTGCATTATTTGCAAGGTTTACCATAATCTGTTTAATGCGTATACTGTCGCCATGCAATTCATGTGGCAGGTCAGGATTGACATCCAGGGTAAGTTCCAGCTCCTTATTGCCAATGCGTGTCATTATAATATTTGCCACATCATTGATAAGTGACATCGGCTCATAGTCTGTCTCATTAATATCCATCTTGCCAGATTCAATTTTTGAAAAGTCCAGTACATCATTAATAATGGTAAGTAATGTCTGTCCTGAAGACTTTATCTGGCTTATATAAGTTTTTGCCGCTGGGGAAATATCCTCACGAAGCGCCATTTCTGCCATACCTATAACTGCATTCATAGGTGTGCGGATTTCATGGCTCATATTAGCAAGAAAGTCTGACTTCATACTGGAAGACTTCATAAGTTCCAGATTCTTTAAATAAATCTGGTGTTCACTAAAAGCAACTTCTGATATTACATTGGCAATATCATATAAAGCAGATGTTATTTTATCAACAGTTGATATGTCCACAATATTGAGTTTCTTAGAAGCCTCTATAAATCCTTCTTCATCTATTCCAAGTTCATTAGCTAATTTGCGTTTATTATTTTCATCAATAGGTTCTTGTATAACCTGGCCTCCCATAAAACACCCTATCATTCTGCCATCTGCCATAATAGGTGCAGTAAAAAGCATAAGTCCTGCATGACAGGAATACCTGCATGACCTGCCAGCTTCATGCGCCATCTCCGCACCCATCTTGTTACAATCTTCACAGCGCATCCTGCCAATTTCACTAGTGCGTACATATTTATTACAGAAATCTGTAAAGTTAGATGGTTCTGTTATAGCAACACCATTTGTATCTGTAGTGAGCACTGCAATATCTGTCATCATAGAAAATGCATTCTGTATCTTTTGCAGTATGCGCACATCTACTAAATCAGTAAGACCAATTTCTTCTTTAATAATTTCCATAACCTATATACTCTCCTTTCAGCCCAGGATGCCTTTCATCAATGAATTAAGTTTTAGCATATCAATAGGTTTTAAAAGATATCCACGCGGGTTAAGGGATAATACTTCCTGGATTTTTTCTTTTTCCCTGACTCCTGTAAGAAATACTACAGGTATATTTTTTGTCTTATCAATAGCACGTAATTTTCTTAAAACAGTAGCGCCGTTATCATCAGGCATCTCATAATCTAAAAGTATCATATCTGTAGTTTTAGTCTCAAGAAATTTCATTGCTACTTTGCCACTTTTCGCTGTTGCCACATCATATTTACTTGACAGGTATCCTTTGACAAGCTTTAATACACTGCTGTCATCATCTACTACAAGAACATGCTTTCTTCTGCCCTCCAGTTTTTCTTTTGCCTCCAGATTTGCGAGCAGTTTTTCAACAGACTTTACAGCATCTTCTGCCTTTGAGATTACGTCTTTGTCTTTTACTAGTGTTTTGTTTATTGTCCTTTTCTTATTGTCAAGCATTTCTACAATTTTTTCCTCTATATTCTGGAATGAATAAGGCTTCTGGAATACAGTAGGATTTATCACAGGAGCAATCTTTAAAAGCTGGGTACAGTCTTTTGACTCACCTATAATAACTATAGGAATCTGCTTTTTGGAAATCTCCCGCTCTTCGTTAATAAACTTCTTCATTTCATCAGGAGTTTCCCCCATCAGGCAATATACAAATACATCAGGATTTATATATTTCAAATGGTTTACAATATCATCATATCTGTTTGAGGTACTTATACACTCAAAACTAAAATCCATATTGTTAAAAAATTCATTAATAACCATTTTATTATTTCCTGTAATCAACACTTTATATTTCATATGTTTCTCCCCCTTCATTATAATAGCTTCATTCCCTTTTTACACAATAACAGTTACAATGAGTAAGCGTAAAGCCCACTCTTTTAAGTGTGGGATATAATATGTTATAATATAAACTGGAAGC
>DKXQ01000240.1 GCA_002493085.1 Lachnoclostridium sp. UBA7122 | reverse complement strand
TGCTGAATGCCATGGTCTGGCTTGTACGAAGCGGTGCAGCATGGAGGGACCTTCCAGAAAGTATGGCCCATGGGAAACTGTATACAGCCGTTTCCGTAAATGGACAGAAGACGGGACTATTTATAATATATTCCATATTTTAAGCCTGGATGCAGAGCTTAGTGAACTTTCTATGGATGCAACAATAGTAAAGGCGCACCAGGACAGTGCTGGTGCACCTAAAAAAGGGGGCATTCTATAGAAATTGGTCACAGCCGTGGAGGCAACAGTACAAAAATCCATGCAGTTTTTTATAAAAAGCTAATGAAATAAATCTGATTTTAGCAGTATTACATAAACTTTTAGGCAAATTGCCGGTAAATAGATAATTTTCAAACACGCCCTAGTGACAAAATTTAACAAGTTTCCTGAAAGATTCCAGCGGATATCTGAAAGCAGAGTATGCAGAAGGGGATGGGTACCATTAGAAAGCATCTGCTTATACTGAATTTGGAAAGACCGTTGACAGTTTGATAAGTCTTTAGATAAATGATCAGTTCTTCTGGAGGGATGGATGGTCTTTTGATGCTGCAAATTTGCAGGCGGCATCTGGCAAAAAAGATATTAATGGTGTCAAGGCACTACATATAACAAAGCACATATAGAAGTGACACCGGACGGTGTAGAGCTTTTCCATTTTAAACAGGCTGGCGGACACAGGAAAGGGTAAAACAGGGATGAAAGAATTTGCTCCAGAAGACTTTTTGGAATAATGAGAAAATTTTAATAAATTTTGCTTATAATAAAACTTTTTATAAACCTGTTGCGTTGTATGAGTGAAGGGGGGATGGTAACAGATAATAATATCCAGACATATGTATTATTTAAGATTTTAAGGAGGCAGAAGAGCGAAAGATTTGTTCAAATTTTTCACTCAGCTAGTTTGTGTTTGCGCGCTGCCTGCCACAAACATCGTAAGAACTTTAGTTCTTTTTATGCCGCAAGAAGCAGCGCAGAAATGGGGAAAACATGAAAAGATTAGAAAAAACAGGACAAGGAACTTTAAAAAGAAAGCTATGGAGGTTTATTGCAAAACCGATAGCAGTATTGATTTGTGTGGGAATGATTGTCCCGGCAAATGTCAGTCTTGCTGCAGAAAGCGAAGGCAGTCTTGAAAATCAAATTTTGGAAGCAAAAACAGCATTAAGTGAGGCCAAAAGGAATCAAAAGGCTGCAGAGGAGAAATTTGACCAGGGTTCGTTGGGCTTCATTGACTGGATGCTTGCCAGGAGCGAACTGACAGATTTGCAAAAGTATGATTTGGAACAAGCAAGGCAGGTTATTACTAAGGCATGTGAAGAAAATTTTTCAAAATGGTATGGAGGCGGCAGCACTGGATTGCCTGATAAGAGGAATAATATGGTTACTTGTGTAAGGGATTATAATGATGCAATTTCTTTAACAAATTTAGAAGCGTCATTTTCTATTTTAAGAGACGTAAATGTTATTCGGGAGGCAGATGAAAATTATGTAGGGAAAATGCACAGGAAGGCGGCAGAGACAAATTTTTATTTTATGGCAGTTGCGCAGACAGGTGCAGACCGAGGAGCAGGGCTTAAAAAACATTCACTGCTTCAGGTTTCCTGTGAAAACCTTGCGTTTGGGGCATCTAATCCAGCATATGCGTGGAGAAGCGAAATTGATGCTTTTAATGAATTGAAAGGACGTCTTGGGATGACGGTGCTTAGCAAAGAATCTGATGTGGATGCAATTGAGGAACTTGCAGATTCAGAGAGGAAAACAGTAGGGCATTATACGAATCTTTTTTGGTCAGTTGATCAGGTAATGGGAGCCGGATATACTAGCTATGGCAGCACAAGCTGTTATAATGCTAGCAATAGCTCATATTATTCATCAAAATTTGCACTTTACACGATAGATGAATTTGAGGCATTATTTAATGAATATTATGCTACAGTCAATCCTGATGTGATGCAGGCGATGGTGGATACTGCCCAAGAAAGATTACAAAAGCTGTTAGAGCAGCAATATGAAAATTGCACTGGGCATATGTTTGGAGATGGGGTAAAGACAGAAGCAACATGCAAAGATGCTGGCGGAACTCTATATACATGTGTAAAATGTGGCTATACAAAAATAGAAAATGAAATAAAGGCTCTTGGGCATGATTTTGTGGAGGGGGTATGCACAAGATGCAAAATAACAGGGCCGAAAGAGATTACTTATGTTAATTGGCGTGTTGGCTCAACATCAGACCAGACTTATAATCAGTCCTATGAAATAGGGCAGGATGTAGAAATTCGTATCGCTTTTAAATCAGCATCTGAATATTTGACAGATGATAAGTTTATTTTTGATATTGAAGATCCGGCAATTTTATCTTATGAACCTGCAACGAACAGTACAGGTACGATGCATATTAACCATATAGGGAAAACAGTGGTGACGGTTTATCCAGCAGAAAATCCCTCCCTGTTTAAAAAATATACAATATCTGTAACTGACGTAGGAGGGCATGATTATGTAATAAAGCAAGCTGATGCAGGTGCAGGCAAAACGACAAAAGTATGTTCAAAATGCAGCTATACCGAGGAGGTCACATTGCCAACGGCTATCACTAAAATTATATGGTGGAAAAATAACTCTGGCACATATTCCCCAAGTACATATAAGGCTGGCGATGAGGTAAAACTTTCTGTGTCCTATTACAGTCCGGCAGATAAGGTAGACAATGCAGAATTTGTCGTTGAGGTTTCTGACACTTCCATTGCAACTGTGGCAAGTGCAGAAGGCTATGCAGGCGTCCTTACCATCGTTGGAAACGGGAAGCTGACTGTGACAGTGTATGCAAAGTATGACACAAGTGTAAAGCAGGAATATACTTTGCATGTTGGAGATGAGGGTGAAAATACTGGTAAAACACCAGAAGACAGTAAATTGGAAATGCCAAAAGATGATACAGACGAAATGCCAGAAGGCAGTAAAGTGGAAATGCCAAAAGATGACACAGACGAAATGCCAGAAGGCAGTGAAGTGGAAATGCCAAAAGATGACACAGACGAAATGCCAGAAGACAGTGAAATGAGTGACAATACTGTGAAGAAAGGAACCATTTTTTCTACAGGTACATACAAATATAAGATTATTGGTCTTTCCGAAGCAGCGTTTGTGGGATTAACCAGCAGTAAGCTTACAACTGCCAAAATCCCGGAAAGTGTGATAATCAACAGAAAGAATTTCAAGGTGACATCGGTTGCAGATAAGGCATTCCTTAAGTCAAATGTAAAAAGTGTGACTGTTGGTTCAAATGTAAAAACCATTGGAAGCTCCGCTTTCAAAGACTGTAGCAGACTCAGAAAAATCACAGTCGGGAACAGCGTCACAAAAATTGGAAATAATGCATTTGAGAACTGCAGCATATTAAAGAGTGTGACAATTCCAATAAAAGTAACTTCAATTGGAGCAAGGGCATTTAGTGGCTGTAAGAAGCTGTCAGTAATAAACATAAAGTCTCTGGGGTTAAAGTCTGTCGGCAGGAATGCGTTCAAAAGAATCAGCAGCTCTGCAAAGATCAAGGTTCCTTCTAAAAAACTTTCTGTATATAAGAAACTGCTTAAAAGTAAGGGACAGGAAAAGAATGTGAAAATTTCAGAGTAACAGTCTGTTTGGATATATATTCATGATTTTGGCAATTCCAAGAATTATAATATCTAATCACAACATGCATTTTCAGAAAAAAGATATCTGTTTCTAAGCCTTTGTGATAGGAAAACAGAAGCGAAAGGAGAGAGTTATTATGAATATAAAAAAGCAGATTTTAGGATTAGGGGCATTTCTGTTAGTGATAGGGTTATTTTTCCTATCCTCCACGCATGCACATGCGGCTGTAAAAAAATTGAATATTCTAAATGATTATAAAAAGAAATCATGCAAGGCTGACTTGGATGGGGATGGTAAAAAGGAAAAATTAGAACTTAAGTGGAAAGGCGTTTCTGTTTCAAAAGCAATACTTTATGTTAATGGAAAAAAAGCATTACAGATGAATGATCCTTCATGGGTTTTCTCTATAGGGGTTGATTATATCAAAATGTCAGAGTCTGATATTTTTCTTCGCTGCTACACTTCAGGTGACAGTTATATTACCGGCTCAGATTATTTTTACAGGTATGATTCAGCGAAGAAAAAGCTGGTAAAAGTGACAAAATTGATGGATATAAATGAAAATGGTAATAGTACAAAAGTAAAAGCGGTCACAAGTTCAGAAGTAAAAGTTACATATTGCCATAATCTGGATGTGGTTGGTCATGTATTGTGGACAGCCATATATGTTCTTAAGGATGGCAAATTAAAACTAAAACCAACTGCGTTCAAAGCCCAAAGCGCGTATACGACAAAATACGGAGATCAAGATGGATATGGTAAATTGCTTGAAAAAAGCCAATATAAAGCTACATGTGATTTGCTCTTTTATACAGATAGATTTATGCGTGAAGTAGCTTATACCGTTAATGCAAACGATATCGTAATCCTGAAGAAGATAAAATATGTGAAGGGCAACTGGTATGTACAGTTTGAAAAAGATGGCGAAAAAGGCTGGACTGGCTTAAAAGGTTATGGAAGCAGAGAAATTTTTTATGGAGTCAATGCCCGTATGATGGTTGGTTAAATAAGCCTAAAGGTGAATAAGGAAATGAATCACTAAAAAAACAAAGAAGGAAAGGGAGGAAACGGATATGAGACAGAATAATTTTTTTAAGAGACAATTGTGTAAAGTATGTTGTGTTGCCCTGCTGTTGTCAACAGTGGCAGTTACAGGAGGAACACAGAAGGCACAGGCAGCGTCTAAGACGGAGATTGAAACATATGGAACAACGCTGATATTGAACCAAACAGCAACAGGGGTGCTGTCTGAGGATGATGAACAGGACTGGTATATTTTTAATATTACTGAGAGGGGATATTTTACCATTGATTTTAGAAGAAATGACAGCGCAGATACCGATAAGATTAATGAAGGCTGGAAATGTTCTTTATATAGTGAGGATGATTTGGTAAATCCTATTTCTTCTGAAAAAAATATTACCAATAAGTATGAGGGAGGGGAATTGCCATTGCCAGAGGGGCGTTATTATATCTGTGTGGAGGCAAGTGAATATTATAAAAATGTAGATACAGAACCAGTGGACTGCAAATATGACATAAAGATAAATTTTACACAGACAGATTTTTGGGAACAGGAATACAATGACACAAATGCTGCACCAAATTCTATTGAGGTAAATCAAACCTATTTTGGTAATCTTCATAATGATGCGGATGTGGACTGGTATCAAGTGACAACACCGGAAAATGGGATTATACAAATGGATTTTGGGCCGGATGTATCTACAGATATGAACTCTGTTTATGATGGATGGAATGTTACTATATTGGATGAAAAAATGAATATAATAAGAGAGTATGTTTATGAAAACAAATATATGCCTCAAGTTCTTCCTTTTGAGAAAGGGACATTTTATATTAGGGTAAAAGCACAAACTTATTATAAAAATGTGGATACAGAACCAGTTAACTGCATTTACAACTTACAATTAAAGTTTACTTCTGCAGCGGATTGGGAAACGGAATATAATAATGAATATGAAAAGGCAGATGATATTATATCAGGTAATGAATACCATGGACTTTTATTTATGGATTCAGATGAGGATTGGTACAAACTTGAAAATCCAAAAGATTCATTAGCTGCATTACAGTTCCGTGTGGATGACAGTGTAAGTGTAGATGATATTTATAATGGATGGAAAATTATAGTATATAATGCAGACCGTGAAGTGATTACTGAGATAGAAGAAGCCAGGAAGACGATTGCGAAAGAAGAAATCCGGCTGCCAAAAGGTGCGGTCTATATAAAGGTTTGTGCGGATACATACTATAAGAACGTGGATACAGAACCAATTGACTGTATTTATCATCTTAAATTAACTACGGCTCCTGTTAATTCTGCAGATGATAATACAGACAACAAGCCTTCTGAAGAAGATAAACCTGCTGTAAGTGGCAGGGAAGCAGAAAAAACGATTACAACAGGCAAGGTTACGGCAGGCACAGTGACAATAAAGAATAAATCCGTTTATCTCCGCTGGAAAAAGCAAAAGTATGCTAACGGATATGAGATTTACCGCAGTACAAAGCAAAAGAGTGGATATAAGAAAGTAAAGACTATCAACAGTGGGAAGAAGACTTCATGGACAGATAAAAAAGTGGATGGTGGAAAAACTTATTATTATAAGATACGGGCATACCGCAAGAACAATGGCAAAAGGGTAACAGGGGGATTTTCTAAAGTAAAAAAGGTGAAAGTGAAATAAAAGATGCAGGCAATTTCAAAACAGATAATAGAACAGGCAATGGCAGGAGACCAGGATGCATTCTCGGTCTTATACCAGGCAACTTATGGCAGGAATTATTATATTGCATTGAGGATGGTAAAAAGAGAGGCAGAGGCAGAGGACATTTTACAGGATGCCTATGTGAAAATTTACCGCAAACTGGAGCAGTTTACATATACTGGAGAAAACAGTTTTGCTTCATGGACTGCAAAGATTGTCAATAATACAGCACTGGATTTTCTGCGTCGGAAGACTCCGGTATTATTTTCCGAAATGAGTGATGAAGAAAATGACACAGTTTATGATATAGAGGATACTTCTATAGCAGTTAATCCGGATTTGTCTCTGGACAAGAAAGAAACCTCAAGGATTGTACAGGAATTGCTGGATGAGTTGTCAGATGAGCAACGTATCTGTATTATTATGTATTACATTGAGCAAATGAGTATATCAGAAATTGCTGAGCAATGTGCCTGCCCGGAGGCGACCGTAAAAAGCCGCCTCCGTTATGCCAGAATAAAGTTGCAGGGACAGGGGGAGCGGCTGGAACGTGAGGGCATCAGTGTGAAATATATGGCGCCCATGGCATTGCTTTTATTCTTATTACGGCAGGAAGCTGCACAGGCAGCAGGGAAACCGGCTCCGATATCAAAATTAGTGGCTATTCTTGCAGGTGGCACAATGAGAAGTATAAGGAAAGAACTGGATGAGAGTGCAGCAGAAAGCGTCAGGGAATCCACAAAAAAAACGCCAGAAAAAATTATTAGTAAGAAGATAGTTATGCTGCTTGTGGCGGGTGGAATTTTGCTTGGAGCAATGGGCAGTTTTGCAGTGCAGGCGTTAATAAACGGAAATGGACAAAAAGATGATGATATGGCCGTAACACCGGCAGCTTCACCAGATGCCAGTGTTTTGCCAGCACCGTCTGTGCCACCAACAGAAAAGCTTGTTCCAAAACCAACAGTGAAAGCAATGAAAAAACCAGTCCCAAAACCAACAGTGAAAGCAACGAAAAAACCAGTCCCAAAACCAACAGTGAAGGCAACGAAAAAACCAGTCCCAAAACCAACAGTGGAGGCAACGAAAAAACCAGTCCCAAAACCAACAGTGGAGGTAACGAAAAAACCAGTCCCGGAACCAACAGTAAAAGCAACGAAAAAACCAGTCCCGAAACCAACAGTGAAGGCAACGAAAAAACCAGTCCCGAAACCAACAGTGAAGGCAACGAAAAAACCGCAAACCCTGAAACCGATAAAGGAACCATCAGATAGTATGGAGTGGGATGACGACTATGTAGATTGGGATGATTAGATTAAGTGGAAGTGTTGACACTCCCCATGCAGATATGCTGTTACCACATATCTTAGTTCTATTGGACGATGAATATTTTACACGTCTATTGTTTTTTAAATATGATGTCATATATGGACTCTGGTATGGCAATTTCAAAATTTTTCCAGCCGACAGCCCGCTTTCGCACGCTTCTCCCAAATATTTTGTGAGACAGAGTTATCTCGCACCATTATCGACAGCAATGTCATTTAGTTAAGATGAATTATTAAAAAAATGAGTCATAGAAGAGAAACATTTATAATAACTTGCATAAAAAATCTTTTTGGTATATCTTATATAGCATTTCGGATTCTGACCAATAAACTGAGATTTGAATTTTGACAACTGAATATGACAGGAAATTGGAAAAATATCAAATAAATATTCAATAAATATTGAAAAAAGGGTGCACTTCACCCTTGGAAAACAGGGTATTTTTAAAAAATATTATATTTTATGAAAAAAGTGTGGTATAATTATTCTGCATTTGCAACCTGTGAGAATTTAAAAATAGCGTCTACATAGGTTGGCATTTTCCATGCATCAAGATGTTGTAGCATCATGATGGCATAGAGGCGGCAGTACCACATTTTAGAAGAACGGTGTCTGCCGTCTTCTAGTTTATAATCTATTTTTTCACGTTTATTTGACCGTTCTAC
This sequence comes from Lachnoclostridium sp. UBA7122, assembly GCA_002493085.1. Taxonomy (GTDB): domain Bacteria; phylum Bacillota; class Clostridia; order Lachnospirales; family Lachnospiraceae; genus Butyribacter. The sequence continues at coordinate 3,348 of DKXQ01000240.1, read as the reverse complement.
AGATGTCCGTCTGTCGTATTCCGGTTTCCATTCCTTACTGTTTCTTGATGGTATGTTAAAAAGTCTTGGATTATCCTTTTGCTGGATATGTACAGTCCTTCCATATTTAGAATCTGGGACAGGGATGTTCACAAAAACATCCATTTTTACGGTTTGCAAGAGGACAACGGTACTTTTCACGGTGTTTCGCTTTTTCAACACCATCATGATGCATAGGCAAGCCCATTTTGCAAACAGGAACGCCATTTTCATTTATAGTAAAATCATCTTTATATTTGGTATGTCCAGTATTACCAGAATTTATGTCAATAAAAGGTGTAATACCATTGGATTTACAGTATTCATAGATGGGCATGGCATCATGTGCAGCATCTAACAATAGTTTTTCAACATGAAATTCTTTAAGATAGGACTGCATAGAGAAAAAGGTATGTAAGAAAGACAGCAAATCATGTCTTGAAGCACGTTCAAGCATGGGGAAAATGGGAAGGTCGTTTTCAGAACCGGCAGCAACAAACATGTAGAGATGGTAACCGAAAAAATATTTATTTCTGGAAGAATCCCAGCCCCAGTTACAATCAGGCTGTGAAAATTTTCGTTTGCATCCACAGCCAGAACCCTTGGGGCAGCCGCAAATTCTTTTGGAGCGCCTGGACCTTGCGGTTTCAAGAGGGGTTCCGTCACCGGCAAGTGAAAGGTGGCTTGGATGAACCAGCCCCCTGCGGACGGATTCATCAAGGAACTGGGCTTTATACAGCTGGAAGATAAGATAAAACGGATTATTGTTTGGAAGGTGGATGCGCTGCATAAGGGGAAGGAGTTCTGCGGCAGCACTGTCCGTGTTACAGGGAGTTTTATCACCATGTTTTTTACCTTTTTCTGGTCTGGCTTTTTTATGTTTAACCTGATTGACGTAGTTGTCTTTGTCAGATTGCCAAAGGCGGTTAAAAAAGTCATAAAAAGTACCAACACCAGGAGTATCATCTACAGGAAAACCACTAAGAATGGCATACAATGGAGTTATTTTCAGCAGTCTGCACCATTCACTAATAGAAATTATTTTCAACTTAATTGACAGAAGATAAGAACGCAACATACAAGATGGAAAGCGTTTAACGGGCTTGCCAGTCAAAGGATAATATTCCTGCATGATACTGTCTGTTTCTGAGAGATCCAGATACCAAAATTTGACAATGATGCCCCATATTTCTTTTGGGATTATAAATGGATTAGGAAATAGTTTTAGGAATTCAAATACAAAAGTATCTTGATAGGCGGCATGACCGCCATGATTAACAGGTAACATAAAAATCGTCTCCAATTTAAAAAAGTTTGATGTTAAAATATGAAATATTCTTTATAATAACACTGCACTTTTTTTAAAATTTGTCAAGTATTTTGTTAAAAAAAGTGGGGGGATTTTTATAAAATATGGATTGAAAGCCTTATAAAATATGGGCTGAAGAATCCGAAAGTATATCCTATCTTTAGAGGAGGAAAATGTTGATTTTTTGCTGGAGATGTGGGAAAATGGTAAAAGAGTCTTTGTGTTTTTGTAATTGTGAAAAGCAATAATTTTTGTAATATTAAAAATTTAATTTGCACAGATAACAGGTTTTTAAATTCCATCCAAGAAAAGGTTTGTGGAATTTTTACTTACATTTTGATATTAGAATTAATGGTTTTATCAGTTAACAGAATATATGTTGACAGATGAGTGAAGATGATTTTTTCATTTATTAGATTATATATAAGGTGGTGGCTGGAATGATATATCTTTATACGGATAAGCAGGATTCTGGCAAGTGGATTTTACAAAATGACTTGTATTTTAATTTATATACAAGTAATGAAAGATTCACAGAAGAGGACAGAGAACTTATATGGCAGATTGACCATGCAAGATTAAACAAGGATAAGTATATAGAAACAAAGTATGGGCTGGGAACAATACGGAATCTTTCCAGTGGCTGCAAAACCATACTTAATATTATGAAGAATCCTGGAAAAGTAGTAAATGCAAATGAATGTGGCCAGAATGTACTGGATATTCTTTTTTCAATGGAAGGTATTTCTTTATATATGACCAGGCCAGAACGGATCCATATAAAAGACGATGTAGAAATTTGTTTTAATGATGCTGATATAGTGACTGGAAGTAAAGGCTATGAACATTGGTGGTCCAAGGAATATAAAAGGAGGAGTCTGGATGATTTATAATACCATAAAATTTAATGCTGCCCCATTTTCTTATTCCCTGGAATTTGCTGACAGGATTACATTGGTAAGGGGAGACAGTGCTACTGGAAAGACATATCTTTACCAGATGCTGGAGGATTTAAAGCTGTTAGAAGAGTATAAGGCAATAAAATTGTTTAATTATAAGACTGAGGGATTTCATGATAATTTGAAAAAATGCAGGGATAAATTTATCGTGATTGATAATGCAGACCTGCTTTTGAATAATGCAGACAGAAGGTTTATTAATTTTGACTGCAGCAACCAGTATATGCTGTTTGCCAGGAATTGTGATGGGCTGAATTTATCACAAGGAAGTTTTATGCTGCTTTATGAGAATGATTACAAGGTGTCGCTTAAAAGGGAGCTGGTGGCTGTATGAAATATATCTGGACAGAGGACACAGGAGCAGGACTTCATTTTTGGGAACTTGTAAATGAACATCTTTTTCATTGTGAATTTATTGTTGAAAGTAAAGGAAGCAACCAAGGACTTCTGGAAGCAGCCAGGGAGCTAGTGCCAAGTGATGGGGACAAATATTTTCTTGCATTTGATATTGTTTATGACAATATGGATGTTATGAATAAATATCTGGAGCTCAGGGAGCTGGCAGCAGTGTACCATGAACAGATTGTGATTTTAGATATGATTTGTTTTGAGCATATTATTCTAAGCTTTAGTAAGCTCGTAGAATGGACTGGTACAGGTAAGAAGGATAAAATTGCTATGAGGGAGAGGATTTTGTGTGCGATTGCAGACCACAGGATTGATATTGGCAGGATTGAGGACAGGAAAACAAAGGAATATCTTATGGGATTTAAAAGATATTCGACAGAAAGAGTAATTAAGGCAATCACATATGAATTGACAGAAAATGATGAATGGAGTGTGAAAGGCAGGCAGATGGGAGACTGCTGGCATAAAGATTGTTGTGTAAAACAGAATAATAAAAAAAACAGTTGTGGTATCCATAAGGGGATGACTGGTGTAAATAAACTTGCCGAACTGTTTGCTGATTGGGAAGTATCAAAAATTATAAAATAATGTTATCTATTAACTTGGCACTATATTTTTAAACAACAGGTAACACGGTAAACGCACGATTTTATG
>DKXQ01000264.1:1261-12390 GCA_002493085.1 Lachnoclostridium sp. UBA7122 | reverse complement strand
TGTAAGAACTTTGAAATTGTCATGCCAAAGTCAATATATGACATCATACTTAAAAAGTTGTACAATATATCTAAACTTTCATATACCCAGGTAAAGTTACACTATCTTATATCATCAATAGTTTGACTTATCTGGTATTTTGGTGTAAAATCTATTAGCAAAATAGAACCGTATAAACGGTGAAACAAAACTATGGAGGATGACATGGACGGAAAGTTAAGAGTTGGTATCCTTGGTGGTACCGGAATGGTAGGACAGAGGTTTATTTCACTATTAGAGAACCACCCTTGGTTTGAAACAGTTACTATAGCAGCTAGTCCACGCAGCGCCGGGAAGAAGTATGAAGAAGCAATAAACGGACGCTGGAAGATGCAGGCACCAATGCCGGAAGCTGTTAAAAATATTGTTGTCCAGGATGTCAGTGATGTACAGGCTGTAGCCTCAGATGTTGATTTTGTCTTTAGTGCAGTAGATATGTCTAAAGATGAGATTAAAAAAATAGAAGAAGAATATGCTAAGACAGAAACGCCAGTTGTTTCAAATAACAGCGCCCACAGATGGACACCTGATGTACCTATGGTAGTGCCAGAGCTTAACCCACAACACTTAGAAATCATAAGCAGCCAGAGAGAACGCCTTGGGACAAAACGGGGTTTTATCGTTGTAAAGCCTAACTGCTCTATACAGAGTTATACCCCTGCACTCCATGCGCTTAAAGAGGCTGGTTTTGAAGCCAGTACTGTAGTTGCAACAACATACCAGGCAATTTCAGGAGCAGGCAGGACATTTAAAGACTGGCCAGAAATGGAAGGCAATATAATACCATTTATTGGTGGCGAGGAAGAAAAAAGTGAACAGGAGCCACTGCGCATATGGGGACATATTGAAAACGGGAGCATTGTAAAAGCAGCATCACCTGTTATTACGACACAGTGCATACGTGTTCCTGTACTGGATGGACATACAGCAGCAGTATTTATGAATTTTGCAGGGGAAAATAAACCTTCAAAAGAAGAAATCATAAAAATCTGGAGGGAGTTTAAAGGACTGCCACAGGAACTTGGACTGCCTAGCGCACCAAAGAATTTTATACAGTATCTTGACGATGACAACCGTCCGCAGGTAGCACTTGATGTTAATTATGAAAATGGTTTTGGTGTGTCACTTGGACGTTTGCGTGAAGATACAGTATTTGATTATAAATTTGTTGGTCTGTCACATAATACAGTACGTGGTGCGGCCGGTGGAGCTGTCCTTATAGCAGAGCTTCTTAAAGCAAAGGGATATATTAGTGCAAAGTAATATCAATGATTATATTAATATGGAATACACCTGTTAAGAAATTAGCAGGTGCTTTCTCTATATCAGGAAAATTTGCAGTCAAATACCCCAAAAAATTTTATTATTTATTGCATATACATGGAGTGACAGAATATGGACAAGTATTTAATTAAAGAAGGACATCTTACTGATCCAGCTAATGGAATTGATGGCAAAATGGATATTTTAATATCTGGCGGTAAAGTTTTAAAAGTTTCAGAAAATATCAGTGAAAATGATGCAGATGCTGCTGGGGCAGATATTATCAACGCTGCCGGCAAGATTGTCATGCCAGGTTTTATTGATTTGCATGTGCATTTAAGAGAACCTGGTTTTGAATACAAAGAAACTATTATGACAGGGGCAAGGGCTGCTGCCAGAGGTGGTGTTACAACTATCTGCCCGATGCCAAATACAAATCCTGTTACTGATTCACCGGCAAGGGTGAAAGAACTGCTTGAACGGGCTAAAGATGCACCTGTAAATATACTGCCTGTTGGTGCAATAACACTTGGCCAGGAGGGTGTTGATATTTCAGATATTGCCGGGATGAAAGAAGCAGGTGCTGTAGCAGTTAGTGAGGATGGGAAGTCTGTTATGAATTCATGGCTTTTTTCACAGGCACTTCACGATGCAGCGGACGCAGGGATACCTGTATTTTCACATTGTGAAGATGAGAGTCTTGTAGATGGCGGTGTTATGAACTACGGGACAAAGTCAGAAGAACTTGGGCTTCCTGGCATAACTAATGCTGTTGAAGATGTAATTGTAGCAAGGGATATAATCCTTGCAAAAGAAGCTGGCTGCAGGCTGCATCTGTGCCACTGTTCTACCGCTGACAGTGTGCTGTTTGTTGAAATGGCGCAAAAACAGGGGCTTCCTGTTACAGCAGAGGTGTGTCCGCACCACTTTACAATGTCAGATGATGAAATTACTGAGGATGATGGAAGATTTAAAATGAACCCTCCTCTCAGGAGCAGGGCGGATGTAGAAGCTTTAAAAAATGGATTAAAAGATGGCATTATGGAAGTCATCTCTACAGACCATGCACCACATGGAACAGAAGAAAAGGCGCAGACCATGCTTAAAGCACCATTTGGCATAGTTGGGCTTGAAACTTCATTTGCACTGGGATATACTGTACTTGTAAAAGGAGGATACCTCACACTTTCACAACTTGTAGAGAAGATGAGTGCCAATCCTGCAAAAGTTATAGGAATAGACAGGGGCAGCCTTGCAGAGGGAAAAACTGCTGACCTTATTATTGCATGTATAGATAATGAATATGTAATTGACAGCAGCCAGTTTGTTTCAAAGGGAAAAAACACACCATTTAATGGTATAAAAGTGCATGGAAAGATTGAAAAAACATTTGTGAATGGTAAAATTGTCTATGACTGTGAAGGAGGAAAGTAAAAGGTGGTTAAAAGGTTAATTGAAGAAATTATTAAAAAAAATGCGCCTATTGTAGCAGGGCTTGACCCAGTGCTGGGCTATGTGCCAGAGCATATATTAAAAGAGGCATTTGAAAAGTATGGCGAAACACTGGAGGGCGCAGCAGAAGCAGTATTTCAGTTTAATAAAGGAATTATTGATGCTATATATGACCTTGTTCCAGCTGTTAAGCCACAGATTGCTATGTATGAACAGTTTGGCATACCAGGAATTGCCACATTTAAGAAAACAGTTGATTATTGTAAAGAAAAAGGGCTTATTGTAATTGCTGATGCAAAACGTGGCGATATAGGTTCTACATCAGCTGCATATGCAACTGCCCACCTTGGCAAGGTACAGGTAGGAAGCAAATCATATAGTGCATTTGATGCAGACTTTGTTACTGTAAATCCATATCTTGGAAGCGATGGAATCAATCCATTTATAGATGTGTGCAAAAAAGAAGATAAAGGAATATTTGTATTAGTTAAAACTTCTAACCCATCAAGCGGTGAATTCCAGGACAAGGTATTTGAAGGCAGGCCTTTATACGAACTTGTTGCAGAAAAAGTCGCAGAATGGGGAAGCCAGTGCATGGATGGCACATACAGCAATGTTGGATGTGTAATCGGTGCGACTTATCCTGAAATGGGCAAAGCATTGCGCAAAATTATGCCAGATAATTATATACTTGTGCCAGGATATGGTGCACAGGGAGGTACTGCAAAAGACCTTGCTGGATATTTTAATGATGATGGGCTTGGTGCAATTGTTAATTCATCAAGAGGCATAATAGCTGCATATAAACAGGAAAAATACTCAAAATATGGTCAGGAGAATTATGCAGAAGCTTCAAGACAGGCTGTGCTTGATATGAAAGAAGATATTAATAGTGTTCTATAGATTGGAGAAGATAAGTGGCTGATAAAAAGAAATGTACAGCGCAGGTTACAAGCCAGATAAAACTTGCAGAAGATATTTACAGTATGTGGATAAAATTCCCGGAAGACGCAGATGTTGCCGGCATGGCAGTGCCAGGACAGTTTATATCTATGTACTGCCATGATGGCAGCAGGATGCTTCCACGGCCAATAAGCATATGTGAGATAAACACCCCTGACAATATGCTAAGGGTAGTTTACCGGATTGCCGGCAAGGGAACAGAAGAATTTTCAAAACTTGGTGCAGACAGCACAATTGACGTTATAGCCCCTCTTGGCAATGGTTTTACTATAAATGCCCATAGCTTTAAAAGAACACTTCTTATAGGCGGCGGCATTGGCATTCCGCCTATGCTTGGGCTTGCCAGGTCACTTAAGGATAATGGCAGCACCAGTATAGAGGCAGTACTTGGATACAGGGATGGCACACTGCTTCTGAAAGATGAGTTTGAAGCTTATGCCAGGGTGTATGTTTCTACAGAAGATGGAAGTGCAGGCATAAAAGGCAATGTAGTGGATGTAATAAAGGAATATGGCATCCAGGCAGATATTATATATGCATGTGGCCCGCTGCCAATGCTTTGTGGAATAAAGGCGCTGGCAAGAGAACGTGGAATAAAAGCACAGCTGTCCCTGGAAGAGAGAATGGCATGTGGGATAGGTGCATGCCTTGGATGTGTATGCCAGTCCAAAGAAAAAGACGGACACAGCAATGTTAATAATAAAAGAATCTGCAAGGACGGACCTGTCTTCGATTCTGAAGAAATACTTATATAATGGGGGAATATAATGAATCTTTCAGTTAATTTTGCAGGAGTAGAGATGAAAAACCCTGTAACAACGGCTTCGGGGACATTCGGTTCAGGAGCAGAATATAAAGACTTTGTGGACTTAAATAAATTAGGGGCGGTTACTACAAAAGGAGTGTCAAGTGTACCCTGGGAGGGAAACCAGACCCCGCGCATATGTGAGACATATGGTGGCATGCTTAATGCAATAGGCCTCCAGAATCCAGGCATTGATTTGTTTATTGAGCGGGATATACCATTTTTAAAACAATATGATACAAAGATTATTGTAAATATCTGTGGCAGGACACCAGAGGAATATGCAGAAGTTGTACAAAAACTTGCAGATGAAGATATTGATTTGCTTGAAATTAATATTTCATGCCCGAATTTAAAAGCTGGAGGACTGGCATTTGGCCAGAACCCTGAAGTTGCCAGACAGATTACAGATAAGGTAAAACGGTGTGCGAAACAGCCTGTAATTATGAAATTAAGCCCGAATGTTACAGATATTACTGAAATGGCAAAAGCAGCCGAGGCAGGTGGTGCAGACGCAATATCGCTTATAAACACACTTACAGGCATGAAGATAGACATTAATAAAAGGACATTTGTGCTTGCCAATAAAACTGGCGGGCTGTCTGGACCTGCTATAAAACCAGTAGCGGTAAGAATGGTATATCAGGCGGCACACGCTGTTAAAATACCAGTACTTGGCATGGGCGGAATAAGAGATTCAGAAGATGCACTTGAATTTATAATGGCAGGAGCAACTATGGTTGCAGTGGGCACAGCTAATTTTAATAACCCATCAGCAACAGAAGATGTTATAAATGGCATAGCAGCATTTATGGAAAAAAATAGGGTTAAAGACATTAATGAACTTATTGGATGTTTATAAGAAAATTAAACTATTTACCTATTGACAAAGTATGTAAATAAGATTATTATATATCTGTTAAAATAATAATGGAGGCAGATACAATGGGAAAAAAAGCATACGCAGACAGAAATCTTAAATTTGAAACACTTCAGTTACATGTAGGACAGGAAAGCCCAGACCCTGTGACAGATTCAAGGGCTGTACCGATTTACCAGACATCATCATATGTATTCCACAATGCACAGCATGCGGCTGACAGGTTCGGTCTTAAAGATGCAGGCAATATATATGGAAGGCTTACAAACCCTACAGAGGATGTCTTTGAAAAAAGGATGGCAGCACTTGAAGGTGGTGTGGCAGCGCTCGCAACAAGCTCAGGAGCAGCAGCAGTTACATATACTATACAGAACCTTGCATTTGCAGGGGACCATATTGTGGCAGCAAGGAATATTTACGGAGGCACGTATAACCTTTTACAGCATACACTTGCTGATTATAATATAAAGACAACATTTGTTGACCCATTAGACCCTGCGGCATTTGAAAACGCAATACAAGACAACACAAAAGCACTTTATATTGAAACACTTGGCAATCCTAATTCAGAAGTTTCAGATATTGAGGCTATTGCAAAGGTTGCACATGCACATAATATACCACTTGTTATTGACAATACATTCGGAACACCATACCTTATACGTCCTATAGAGTATGGTGCAGATATTGTAGTCCACTCTGCTACAAAGTTTATCGGAGGGCATGGTACAACAATAGGCGGTGTTATTATAGACAGCGGCAGATTTGACTGGAAAGCATCAGGCAAATTCCCACAGTTTACAGAGCCAGTTCCAAGCTATCATGGAATAAGTTTTGCAGATGCTGCAGGCCAGGCTGCATTTGTTACAAGAATACGGGCTATACTGTTACGTGATATGGGCGCAACACTTTCACCATTCCATGCATGGATTTTCTTACAGGGTTTAGAAACATTGTCACTCAGGGTAGAAAGACATGTTGAAAATACTATTAAAGTAATAGATTATCTTAAAACACAGCCGCTTGTAGAGGCAATCCACCATCCATATGTAACAGAAGATGCAGGGCAGCAGAGGCTTTACAAGAAATATTTTCCTAATGGCGGAGGTTCAATATTTACATTTGAAATAAAAGGTGATGAGCAGAAAGCAAAAGAATTTATAGACAATCTTGAACTTTTTTCACTACTTGCCAATGTAGCAGATGTTAAATCCCTTGTAATACATCCTGCTTCAACTACACATGCAGAACTTAATAAAAAAGAACAGGAAGAACAGGGCATAAAGCCAAATACAATAAGGCTCTCAATAGGCACTGAAAATATAGATGATATTATTGAAGACCTTGACGAAGCATTTAAGGAAATTTCATAATGGCATACTTCCCAATGTTTGTAGAAATAAACAGAAAAAAGTGTCTTATAGCTGGAGGAGGCAGAGTTGCACTGCGTAAAGCGAAGGTGATGTCTGGCTTTGGTGCAGAAGTCTATGTTGTGGCACCTAAAATAATCCAGCCAATCAGGGATATGGATTCTGTTACATGTTATGAAACACAGATACAGTTAGAATATATTGCAGATTATGATATTGTCATTGCAGCCACAGACAACAAGACGCTTAACCATGATATATACACAGTGTGTATGGAAAAAAAGATTCCTGTAAACTCTGTAGATGATATAGAAAACTGCAGTTTTATATTTCCAGCATATATTAGACAGAAAGATGTGGTAGCAGCATTTTCAAGCGGGGGAAAATGCCCTGTAGTATCACAATACCTTAAAGAAGAAATGGAAAAAAATATGCCATGCTGCATAGGTGATATAGCTGGGTATATTGGAACTATCAGAGAAAATATTAAGGGAATGGAAATACCAGAACCCATAAAAAAAGAAATATATAAAGAAATTTTAAAACTTGGCATAGAAACAAATAGTGTGCCACAGAAAGCAGCGGCAGAGTATATAATAGAAAGGAAGATTAATAATGCCACAACTAAGCAGCAGGGTAAAATCATTTACTGATTCTGTCATCCGGCGTATGACAAGAATCAGTGATGAATATGGGGCAATTAATCTGTCACAGGGATTTCCTGATTTTGACCCGCCAAAAGAAATGTTAGACAAGCTGGCAGAAGTGGCTTATAAAGGACCACACCAGTATTCAGTTACATTCGGTGCAGAGAACCTGCGGGCAGCATTGGCAAGGAAACAGGGCAGGGCAGCTGGCATTGATATAGACCCTGAAAAGGAAATTGTAATAACCTGTGGCGGTACAGAAGCGATGATGTGCGCCATAATGACTATTTGCAATCCAGGGGATAAAGTTATGGTCTTTTCACCATTTTATGAAAATTATGGAGCAGATGCAATTTTGTCAGGTGCAGAACCTGTTTATATACCACTTGTGCCTCCAGACTACCACTTTGACTTAAACTTGATAGAAAAGGGGTTTAAGGATGGGGCAAAGGCAATAATTATCTGCAATCCGTCCAACCCATGCGGCAAAGTCTTTACAAAAGAGGAACTTGAAGCTATAGGACATCTGGTATTAAAGTATGATGCTTATGCAGTTACAGATGAAGTGTATGAACATCTTGTATATAAGCCATATATGCATACTTATATGTCAGCCCTGCCAGATATGTATGGACATACAGTTACATGTAATTCACTATCCAAGACATTTTCCATCACAGGATGGCGTCTGGGTTATATTATTGCGCCAGAGGAAGTTATAGAAGGTGCAAGAAAAGTGCATGATTTCCTGACAGTAGGAGCGGCAGCACCACTACAGGAAGCGGCAGTGACCGGTCTGGAACTGCCAGACACATATTATGACGGTCTAAGACAGCTCTATACAGAAAAGAGGGACTATTTTCTTGCAGGGCTTGACCGCATTGGTCTTGAACACAATATTCCACAAGGTACATACTTTGTGCTGGCTGACATCCAGAAGTTTTTAGATTTGCCACAGTTCAGAGGTTATACAGATCTTTTGTTCTGTGAATGGATGGTTAAGGAAATTGGTGTGGCAGCAGTACCAGGTTCAAGCTTTTTTAAAGAAGATGTAAATAACTTTATCCGGCTTCACTTTGCAAGAGAAAAGAATACACTGGATGAAGCACTTTCAAGACTTGGACGGCTTGGCAGTATTATTACATAATATGATGTTGGGGTCAAAAGTATTTTGTCCTCAACTGATGCTATGGATTGCAAGGTGTTTGCAACTGATTTTGATAATAAAGAACTACAAGAAAATATCACTTGATTTTCTTGTATAGTTGTGATATTATACAACTATGCAAAGGTGGTGTTAAGATTTATGGTAAAAGATGTTGATTTAATAAAAGATTATTACAAAAGTGGAGAAGTAGCTAAAATGATTGGGGTTAGTACAAGAACTATACAGAATTATTGTATTCATGGTTTACTTTCAGAAACTTTTGTTAATAAAAGACGCTTAATTCCAAAAGATTCTCTTATTGATTTTTTAAAAAACAGAAATCTTTATCTGGAAACAGAAAAAAATCGAAAAGATATTATATATGCAAGAGTTTCTACGCATAAACAAAAAAACCGGGGAGATTTAGAAAGGCAAATACAAAATATAGCACAGTTTGCAGTTACCCAGAATCCAAAGAATTTAGAAATTATATCGGAGGCAGGAAGTGGGTTAAATGATACCCGCAAGGGGATAACGAGGTTAATTAAATTGGTTCAAGAGGATAAGGTGTCCCGTGTTTTTATCAATTATAAAGACAGATTGACACGGTTTGGCTTTAATTACTTGCAGTTAATCTGTGATTTTCATAAAACGGAAATAGTAGTTGTGGGTACAGAAACAGAAGATAAAACAATGTCGGAAGAACTGGCAGAGGATATCATTTCCATCATTCATTCTTTTTCTGGGAAATTATATGGACTGCGAAAAAAAGTTAAAGAAGATATTTGTATTGAACTGGAAAAAGACACTGAGGAATAGAAAAGTTAATCTTTTCTATTATTTTCCAGGGGAAGGAGGTAAAGACGATGTTAATAGAACAGGTAGAAATTCATAATATCTCATATAAACACCAATATTATCAAGAATTAGATCATTTGTGCTTTTTAAGTAAGAATCTTTATAATGCAACTTTGTATGCAGTAAGACAGCATTATTTTCAAACAAAAGAATACTTAAATTATTGTCAGGTAAACAAAGAATTTACACAACAAAACCAGTCTGATTATAGAGCATTGCCAGCAAAAGTATCGAAATGGGTACAAAAATTAGTGGAGCAGGATTTTCATTCCTTTTTTTCACTTTTAAAGAAGAAACAGCAGGGAGAGTATGAAAAACCAGTACGAATCCCTAAGTATGCAGATAAGGTAAAAGGAAGAAAAAAATTACATTATGAAAAAGGTGCAATTTCTTTTGTAAAAGAAGGATATGTAAAGTTATCACAAACAGGAATAGAAATCAAGACGGGTTTGCCTAAAGAGGATATACGCTATGTAGAGATTGTACCTAATGCTAATAGTTTTTTCATTATTATAGGTTATCAAAAGGAATGTACAATTAAGGCAGCAAATGGAAGATATGCAAGTATTGATTTAGGTGTAAATAATTTAGCAGCGGTTACTTCAAATGTAATAGAACCTTTTATTGTTAACGGTAAACCATGTAAAAGCATCAATCAGTATGCAAATAAGAAGATAGCAAAATTAAAAAGTTTATTACCACAGGGGAAATATAATTCTAACCGGATAAATAGAATTTATGCAAAACGTAAGAATAAAATTAAGGATTATTTACATAAAGCAAGTACCTATGTAGTGAATCAATTAGTTTCTAATGATATAAACACTTTAGTGTTAGGTTACAACAAAGAATGGAAACAAGACATTGCAATGGGAAAAAGAAATAATCAAAATTTTGTAGAGGTACCTTTTTATTTATTTAAGGAAATGCTTTTGTATAAATGTCAATTACATGGAATCACACTGGCGGAACAAGAGGAATCTTATACAAGCCAGTGTTCTTTTTTAGACCAGGAAAAGATAAGTTACCATAAAAAATATGAAGGTAAAAGAAAATATAGGGGATTATACAAAAGTAAAGAAGGTAAATATATCAATGCAGATATCAATGGGTCTTTAAATATTATGAGAAAATATTTAGAAAAAAAAGTAGCTTGGAACAATCAAATATGGTTGAACTTAGTAGAGGTATGCAGTATGCCAAATATACAAGTAATTACTTGTGTATAAAATGTACTTTCTTGAATTTCTCAAAGAGTGCAAACTGTACTTTGGTACACCTTTTTTTATTTTTATTACAACCTTCTGAAAAAAAAGCTGTCTATAAATATAGAGGCATATGATAACAACTAGTACAATGAAAATTAAGTTTTGGATAGTTTGGCGAAGAATATTTTTCTGAGAGTGCTGCTTCACAAACGCAGGCGTAGCGGTGGCTACGTCGAGGCTTGGGGAGTAGTGCTATCAGGGAAATAGGCAAACCAAACTGCCAATTACTTAATATTCGTTGTAATAGTAAACGTCAAACCATGCGCTCAACACTAAGTTTAACGCCGCTATTATGAGCGGCGTGGCTTCCTGCATTCTTCTGGAAGACTATCTGACCATGGCATCAGGTAATCCGTAAACGTCAAACCATACGCTCAACGTTAAACTTACGCCGCTATTATGAGCGGCGTGGTTTCCTGCATTCTTCTGGAAGGCTT
>DKXQ01000264.1:716-1149 GCA_002493085.1 Lachnoclostridium sp. UBA7122 | reverse complement strand
TTACTTAATATTCGTTGTACTAGTAGTGGTAACGGCAAAAATAACGAAAAAGGGGAGATTATTATGAGATATTTAAATAAGGTTAAAAAACATATATTAAGCTTAATTACATTTGCACTTACAATAATCTATATATCTGGATGTGGTATGGCAGAAGCTGCGGATAATTCCATAAATATAAATGTAACAAGCTGCCTGGCAGAAAATCCAGACACCACAAGTATACCAGCCGCCGTAGTAAGCAGTAAAAACACAGACCAGGTTAACAAAGTACCTGTATATGGAAAAAAACAGAAATCAAAAATTAGAAAATATCTTTCTTCACTGCCTGACAAAATAACTTTAAAAGAGGCGAAGAAACGTGGAATAGTTATACAAAGCTATAACAATAAAGGGAAAAAATATTTTCAAAAAGAGTGGATGGATTTTTATA
>DKXQ01000264.1:0-421 GCA_002493085.1 Lachnoclostridium sp. UBA7122 | reverse complement strand
AAAAAGAGTGGATGGATTTTTATAAATATGTAAGGACAGGTGAAAAACAATACAGCCCAAAAGACAGCGCTATCACATGTTATGCACAGCTAAACAACAAACGTGCCATAACAATACTCAGATATACTATAGAAGGCGGACCTATTTACACTTACCTGTCATTTATAAATGGTAAATATTATATGCTTAATGACTCCAGCAGGGATAATTTTAAAGCCCCATCATGGGATGGATACAGTGATTTAATGGTTTATAAATCACTGAGAAAATACAAAAACTGTATTTATCTCTTTAAAAAGCAGGGCATTACCAGCAAGCAAGTAAAGAAAATTATCGAAAGTCCAAGTAATAGTAAATATTATAAATACTATTATAATATATTAGACTTTAATAGTTAAATTTTATAAATAAAGGTATTGAC
>DKXQ01000218.1 GCA_002493085.1 Lachnoclostridium sp. UBA7122 | reverse complement strand
CTGGAAAAATTTTGAAACTGCCAGAGCAATATACTCCAAAACTTCCAGTTTATATTATAACACAAAAAAGTACACTATTTACCATTTTTTTACAGAAATTTCCCAGATAAAGTTACACTATCATTATTCAAAATCATTTGAAATATATCAATAATTGCCAATACATTTGAACCCTGCAGCTCTGCTGTGAAAGACAAATTTAATACCCCGTCAGCTTGTTACGGGGTATTTGACTATTCCACTCTTTTTTCTTTTCTTTCCTGTATCTCCTGTACAATTTTATTATATACTTTCCTGTTTAGGCGATAAAAATAAAGGACACCTGCTGTTATAATCCACAGTATTCCTGGAACAGTTGTAAAAGCATGTTTAATTATAGACAACACCGTCTGGTTCTGCTGCTGGTTTGCTACATAGCCAAAAGTTCCAAGGATTCCTGCAAGGGCAGAAGTTCCTATCGCCATCCCTATTTTATTGCCAAGGGAGATAAAAGCATACTGGAAACCATCATTGCGCAACCCTGTTTTCCATTCTCCATATTCTACACAATCTGGAACAACTGCATAAATAGCTGTGTTAAATCCTGAGAAGAAAAACTGTGCCAGACACGAAAACAGATAAAACTGCACTGGTGATTCACTAACCGTAAAAAAATACATACAGAACATGCTGATTCCTGTCAGAAGTGCAAAAATTGAGGCAGAACGTCCTTTATTATTTGTAAGCCTGAATACAAAAGGAAAACAAGCAGCACCAATAATAGAAGGGATAATGATAAAAAGTGAGTATGTACTAAATAATGCCTGGTTACCTTCTACATAGGTAAAATAGTAAAGTGCATCTGCATTTCTGCCATAAAGTGTCACCCCAAACAAAAACTGCCCTGCTACTGCAATCATATATGGTTTGTTTTTTCCAACAGCAGCAAGCTGTACTTTTAAAGAAGTTTTTTTCTTTTCAGGTATCTTTACTACTTCTTTAGTTTTGGCAAAACAGAAAATATGGCATGCTGCAAAAATACATCCATATAAAATTGCAATCAATAGATATCCTTTCTTATCATTACCATTGCCAAGAGCTGCAATCAATGGAACTGTCACAATATTTATAATACCAATAGCAACCATTGCACTGACAGAACGGAACGTATTTATCTTTGCTCTTTCTTCTATATTCTGTGTCATTGCTCCACACAATGTACCATATGGAATATTAACACATGTATAGCCAAAGACAAGTATACAATAAGTAACTGCCATATAGATAATTTTTGTAATAGGCTGCCAGTCTGGATGTGCCCAAAAAGTCAATATAAGTATAATAGCAGTTAGCGGCGCCGCAACCAGCAGCCACGGACGGTATCTCCCCCATTTTGTATTTGTCTTGTCACTTAACCCTCCAATTACCGGGTCATTGATTGCATCCCAGAACCTTGAGAACAGCATAAGCCCTGCAACTGCCCCCATGCCTATCCCAAACACATCTGTATAAAATATCATAAGGAAATTTCCAACGAACATCCAGCTAAAATTACATCCCACATCTCCCATTCCATAAGCAATCTTGCTAATTAATGGTACCTTTACATCTGTATCTTTATGCTCCATACAAACCCTCCTTATAAATACTGGCTAAATTCAACCTTTTCTTTCTAGTACTTTCGGAAACAATCTGGAAATGATGTTTCCGAAAGTGCCTATAATAATATTTTTTTCTGTTTTTATTAATCTGCAATGCGTATAACTGCTTTCACAATATCTGCCTTATTATTTACGCTGTAGTCCATTGCCTTCTGTGCTTCATCAAGGCTGAATACATCAGTTACAATTCCTTTCAGGTTTACTTTGCCTGCTGCAACTGCATCAATTGCCATAGGATATATATGACGGTAACGGAATACTGTTTTAAAAGCCAGCTCTTTGTCCAGCACAAGACTCATTGGCAAAGTCATCTCCCCACTTTTACTGTACCCTACCAGTACAATTGTTGAACCTTTTTTAGCCATATGTATTGCCTGTACAGTTGTAACCTGTGTACCAGCAGTTTCAACTGCTAAATCACATCCTCTTCCATCTGTCAGTTTTATTATTTCTTCCACTGCATCTGCCTGGCTGCCATTGATTACACCGTCTGCTCCAAGTTCCATAGCCTTTTTCAGGCGCTTTTCCATAATATCCACTACATACACTTTAGAAACACCCATAGCCTTTAATGCCATCATTGTTACAAGCCCTATACATCCTGCTCCCATAACCACTGCTGTCTGCCCTGCCTTTGCATCACCCTGCATCGCAGCATGGAACCCTACTGCCAGCGGCTCAATCAATGCACCTTCCATAGTGCTTACATTATCAGGCAGCTTGAAACATAAATCTGCTTCATGTGCCACATACTCCTGGAACACACCATCTACTGGCGGTGTTGCAAAGAATACAACATCAGGACAAAGGTTATAGCGGCCTGTCTTGCAGAATTCACAGTGTCCGCAGGTTTTACCAGGTTCAAGTGCTACCCTGTCACCAACTTTCAAATGCTTTACATTTTTCCCTGCTTCCACTACTGTGCCTCCTGGCTCATGCCCAAGGACAAAAGGCGGTTTAACAACATAATCTCCAATTGCCCCTGTTTCATAGTAATGCAAATCACTGCCACAGATACCTACATACTCCAGCTTTACCAGCACCTCATTATCCTTTACTGTAGGAATGTCCCTTTCTTCAAATCCCATCTTTCCAATTCCAAGCATAACTGCAACTTTCATTTTACCTTCCATAATAATTTCCTCCTCTTTCTTATTGACTTTAATTTATACTTTATTAAATAGTTTTATTATGTTTTTTATTTTATATTTCTAATACAATTTTGTCAATATCTTTTTTGGTTTTTTACTTTTTTTCAGCAATGTTGCTAAAATATTAATGTTTCTTTTAGTAAAAATACAATCGAGTAGGGGAGATTTTCTC
>DKXQ01000233.1 GCA_002493085.1 Lachnoclostridium sp. UBA7122 | reverse complement strand
TAATCAAACACCGAATATATAAAAAATGCTCTGGTAATGCTAATTTTATAAAATATTTATTTTATGAGGTTATCCTGCTCTCTGATACCTTTCGTGACTCCTGTTCAGCATACTGAGCCATGATTGTCAGTTTAAAATAATCATTCTCGTTACAACTCCAAATTGCGTTATTCGCAAAATAGACCTCTACCCCTGCATCTAGCAACTCATCCACCAATGTCAGTGTCAGTTTGGCATTACGCATGAAACGGCATACCTCCCTGACTGCAATTAAATCATAATCTCCTGCTTTTGCCTTATTTATCATTTTTTCAAAGGCTGGTCTTTTTTTCATTGAAGTGCCTGAAAGCCCCTCTTCAACATATAAATCAGTTTCTGGATTAAATACCCAGTCTTTATTGTCATTTGCCAGTCCAACAGCCCACTGTTTCTGGTTAGCCAAGGCATTTATCTGTTGTTCATGCTCTGTACTGACACGTACATACATGGCAACTTTACGTTTATTCTTTTCTATATTACGCTTTTTAGATACATTACGTGCATCAAACTTATTTAGATACATCTGGTCTCTCAATATCCCCTGCCTCCTTAATTGCCTTAACATATGTTACAGAATTAATTATCTCATTCTTATACATAGCATCCAGCAACACAGGCACTAACAAGCCTGTACAAAGACTTGTTTTCACTTTTGACTGTTCCCTGAAACATTTAGCATTTTCTAACATAAACACACACCTCCAAAATATTTAATATTATACATAGTTCCTATTAGGTTTTACCTTAAAAACAAAATAAACAACACATTCCAAATCACTGGCTATGATTGCACCCATATATATTACAGAAAAACCTGTTATCCCAAAGGCATCGTGATGTTAACTCTATATACAGTCAAAGTCAAATTGATATTTTAACTTATGCTATGCCTGGCTGATATTTTTACCAACTCCGTAAAAGCATTTAAGAAACTCGGAAACATACAAAAAAATGCTGCAATACTTTAAACAAGTATTACAGCATTTATTAATTATAAAAAGACATCTGCTTTCTTTAATAAAACTTAAGTCATTAACTTCTTGATTTCATCTTCACTCATACATAAATTTTTAGCTGCATCTGCTATAGAAATCAAACCATCCTTTATCAATTCAATATATGCCTTAATTCTACCCCTAGCCTCGCCTTCTTCTCTTGCCCTGTGTACATCTGTAATAATCATCTCACCACGCATAAGACCACCTACTTCCTTTTGCAAATTCTCATATTTTTTAGTAAGTTCCTGTATAACATCATTCGATAATTCAATAATTGTACGCCTGTCATAACCTGACATCTCACCATCAGCAACCAGAATATTTAATTTATCAATTATCCTCTGGTATTCTGCTTTAAGGTTTGAAAGTTTACCCTCATCATTATTATATTCATCAAAGCCACTTTCATAATTAAATATATAAAATGGTAATAGTATGTATAACTTCTTATCAAAAATATCATCAATTGAATAAGTAGCTATTTTTACTACTGGAATATCATACTCTGCCTTATCCCCTGGCACTTCAATGGATACACGCATTTTATCAGGGGTATTTGTAGTATTACGGAGATACAGCACTGATGTATGTGGGAAAACCACCTTAATTGTATCATGCCCCGTTTCACTTTCGTCAAGAGCAATCTGGGCAGCATATTCAAATAAACGGATTAATATCTTTCTGCCATAGATACTGCTCTCACACTCTAAATGGTACTTCTTTATTTGTTTTCCAAATACAGCAAGGTTTGTATCTGTAATGCGTTTAATATCTGGCTTATCCTGCTGGTCAATAAAATGCTCATTTGGATGGAACTCTATCCGCTCTGAACCATCATAATGCTCCCCAAACACCTCATTGATAAAAGGAAGAATAAACTGTTTACAGTCATTTACTATTGTACGGAATGCACCATCATAGATATCTGCCACACTATATGCCTCCTTTTCTTTATGTATTTATATTATACACATATGTACTGTTTCTTTCAAGTATTGTAGTGGTAAATTTTCCTTTCTAAACAATAAACTAAAAAGATTTTTCAATATAACCCTCCTTCCAAATAAACTAATAATTATACAACAAGCTCTTCGTTAATATCACCTATCTTGTTTGTTATAGTTTCTGCCAGCTGGTATAAACTGGCAACTGCATTTTCCACTTCATCTATCCCAACACTGTCTGTACGGATACCCTCTAAAGTCATATGTACTAATGCAGTTAAGCCATCCATATCACCTTTTACCCACTCTATCTGGTTTTTTATTTTCAACATATCTGAATTTTCTTCCATATTCTCTCTCCAATCTGATTGTTTCACTACCCCTGATTTGGGAATCCTGCTTTATTTACCCGTATATAGACACCACCACTTTCTACTGGCGCAACACTGTGGTACAGGATTGTATGCCTGCTATCCATACGCAAATCTTCATGGTAGTGTCCGCAAAACCAATGTTTATACTGCAATTTATCCTCAAGCTCCTCAAAATAATTTGTCAGGATATCCTGCCCAAACCATCCTGGACTCATATAATAACACTCTAAAGCCTTTTGTAAGCGGTTTGAGCCACAATGGGAAATGACATAATCAACCTTATAACCTGCTCTAGCCAGATTTCTACTGCCTTCTTCAAATTCCGCCTCATCAGACAGTTCATGTTCCCACCACGACTCGTTTAATATCCTGAATGGTTTTCCGCTGCGTTTTGCCCTTCTGTAATCAGCCTTATACGCAGGAGAACCCCTGTCAAGGATACCGCCACTTATATCATGGCTTGAAGCACCTCCAAACGTGAAGAAAGTCTTATCTTCTATTGTAAACACCTGACCTCTTTCTAAAAGAATAACCTTGTCCCTTACAATATGCCTGACTTTTCCACCATGCCACTCTTCTAACGGATACCCCTCAATCATATTGTAATTTTCATGGTTGCCCTGTACCCATAAAACTGTATAAGGCAACTGTGAAAACCATCTAAGGTTATATTCAAGCTCCCTGTTTTTTGCCCATAATAATGCAAAATCACCACAGACAATGATATAATCATCATCTGCTATTTTTATGCCTGAATTCTTCTGACCTTTCTTTGAAAAGCGTCTGAAATCACCATGACAGTCACCAGTAACATAAACCATAAATTCCTCACCTCCCCACATAAATATATAATAACTGCTGTACAATACTGGCATCTGCACTTTAATATCCAGAAATGCAGGCATGCAGAGTCTACCCTTCACTATATGGAAAATACACTATAGTATCCTTGCCTAATTCATCTATACCAGTATTACTCATCTCAAGATTTTCATCTTCAAACCCATGCTTATCTAAGAACCTTGTTAACTCTACTATCATATCCACGTAGGAAAAATCCTCCCTAACTACTATGCCACAACAAGTCTTGCCAAACATACATTTTCCTGAGTATTTTTCATAATACTCATACTTGTCTGGATTTTCATCACAAAACTGCTTTAAAAAATCTTTTAACATGACTACCCCTCCTCTCCAATTACAAGTGAAACAAGCACATTATCCTGCTCATAATAATAAGCCTTCTGTCTTAATTCACTATGGTATTTGCACACCATCTCCTGAAAAATTTGGACATATGAATAATACGAATCCTCCACAGCATAAACCACAAGATGCTCACAACTAAATTCCCTGTCCCCGATAAAGGTTTTAGCAGGAATACTGAAGAAATAACCAGCACCTGCTTTGGCTAAAGCGCCTAACAACTCTTTACGGAAATCTTGATTATCACAGCCATAGACTATATTTTCATGGAAAAAATACTCTGGCAGATGAAAAACTAACTTAGTCCCATACTCCACAACTCTACCCCTCCTTTAAACTAAATGTGATTTTGTCCTCTCCAATGCCTCCTCAATATCCTTTTGCTGGATACCAATATAACGCTGGGTTACATTCGGACTGCTGTGCTGCAGAAGTTTCTGAACCAAAGCAATATTATAATTGGAATCAACATAAATCTTTGTAGCAAACAATTTTCTTGAACTGTGAGAACCATAACTCTTTACAGGCAGTCCCATCTTCTGGATTGCAAGGTTTAAATGGCGTTGTACCTGTCTCTCTGAGATATCGAACAACTTAGCCGATGGGTCTATATTATTTTCAATAGCGTACCCCTGGATGTAGGAATAAACATCCAACGGTACAGTAAACGCCCTGAGCTTCTTTGTTTTCTTCTCAACAATGTCAAGCCTGTACCTGTCACCATCCTTAATGAATGAAGTCATCCTCAAATCTAAGATGTCACAGAGCCTGAGTCCCAGTGTAGCCTCAAGAACCACAATGGTTGCAATGCGGTTATTTGGTCGGACATGCCTGCCGTCTAAGACAAAACCACATCTGAGCAAACTGACCACATGCTCATATTCTTCATCTGAATATGCAACACATCTCTTGTTCATAAATACATCTCCTCCCATACTATAGAGTGGTCAAAAGAAGTCGTATAAGTCAGCGTTTTTGTTCGGTTTTGCATAATTCCACAGCCAGTAGTATTGGCTGCTTTAAGGGATACCCCTGTAAAGCCCGAAAAATGGGCATTGGTCGTTTAATAGACATTTTACGACCATTTCACCGACCGCCTGTGTGCCGATTTAAGGGACTTAAAAGCAACCGCCCGAACTATTCCAGCCTGCAAAATCCAAGCCAAATACGAGCCTGTAAAAAAGTACCGACCATTTTTAATAGTTAAACGACTTCTTTTGTCCTGTGTGTTATAACTCTAATGACAGCCCTATTGCAAGCCATCCCAAGCCAGTAATTGTCACAAAATTTGAGCAGGAAATTTAGTGGTTATGTATGTTTGGGAGAGTTTCTTCTATAATAATGCGTCAGGAAAGGGCTGGTTTATAAATCAGGTAAATACCTTACAGACTGATACATTTAACATCTATTTCGCTACTACTATTATAGCAAAACCAATCTTCCAACTGGGCATCTATAATAGCACACTTTAATTCAACAAATGAATCACAATCAGCCAACGAATATGCCCAACTAACACTATCTATTACTGTTTCAATCCTGTCAAAAGCATCTTTATACCAACCATAAAAATATTCATACAGGCGGTAAATCTCAGTTATAATTTCATCTGTCAAATATACAGTCTCCCCAGATATAGCTTTATCGGCAAAGAAAATATCCCACTCATGCGTTTTCTTTTTAATAGAATCATAATTCTTTAATGCCTTATATATATCCCAATACTGTTCTAATTCTTCTAAATCTACATCAAGTGCATCTTGAATGCTATTTACATCATACAAAGCTTCATCAATTGCAAAATCAAACTCATCGGCAAAGCCAGCACGTACACTACAATAATATTCATCCCAAACCCATGTATCTACCCAGTCATATCCAGCAAATATACTAACACTGTTATCAACATAATTGGTTATAATAGAAATATCCTTGATACCCCTATTCTTCAGCTCATGATTAACCAAATCTTTATTAGACATATAATAATCGTAGTCATAATTATAATATGTTGAAAAAGTCAAACCTTCAGATGTAGCAATCTCATCAGCATAATTATTTACATCAATATAAGTCTGTAAAACTTCAGAAGAATACTTACAACTAAGAATGCTAATAACAGTATCTGCATCTAAACCCTTTGCCTTCGCCATTCTTATCTCTTTGTCAATATCATCATAGACTGCAACAATGTTTTTCCTTATCAGTATGTTATACACTGACTGCAAACTAACCTTTCCACTAACAATTAAATCTGCTACTTTTTCTTCATCCAAATTAATAGCCATATAACTACCTGCCTTTCTAAATTTACACTACCCCTCAGCAATAAAAGAACATAGTACTGCCAAAAGAAGTTACAAAAATAATACAACAGCTCAAGCGAACACTCTGTTATGAAAGAAATATAAGAACTTCAGGAGCTGTCTTAAATGCTAAAATGCCAATAGCGTCTATAATATCTATCACAGACTGCAGAATACTGCCTGCAAAAACATCATTTCATCTCTGGTAATACTTACAGTCTTAAACTTAACATATTTGCCTTCTAATTTTTACGCAAATATCCATCTACCCCTATTCTGGAATCAATGCCAATAAAAAAGTGTCTTCGACACT
>DKXQ01000242.1 GCA_002493085.1 Lachnoclostridium sp. UBA7122 | reverse complement strand
AATTACACAATATACCTAAACTTTTGTATACCCAGGTAAAGTTACATTATCAAAAGTTACCATGCACTGGAATAAGGTCAATGGCTATGCTATAATAAAAACATACGAAAGGAGCTTCTGATGAACAATACAGATATACAATGGCATCCAGGATTTGTAGCAGCAATGGAGTTGGAACTTATAGATTACAGGGGTAAACTAGAGTTTCTAAGAGAGTACAATCTAAATACAAAGCCATTACAGATAGACCTTTTGGTAATAAAGAAAGAGCAATCTGTAGAGATAGCTAATGAAATGGGCAAAATATTCAAAAGGCATAACATCATAGAGTATAAATCTCCTGATGATAGTCTTAATATTGATACGTTTTATAAGGTACAGTCATATGCAGGACTTTATAAAGCTGCTGGCAAAACTGTTGATGAAAGAAAAGACGAAGATATCACAGTATCAATTATAAGAGAGAGAAAGCCAGTAGAACTTTTCAAAGTTTTAAAAAGCAAGAATGTAAAGATAACCATGCCTTATAAAGGGATATATCATATTGATGGCATTGTGATGTTTACAACACAGATTATTGCAACAAGGGAATTGTCTGCTAAAGGTCATACATGGATTAAGTCATTATCAGACAAAATGAAGATGCCAGATATGAAACGGCTGTTGGATGAAACTGCCAGGCTTAAAGGTGATTATGAAAGAGAGCTTGCAGATTCCGTGTTAGAAGTGGCTTTGAGAGCAAATAAAGTTTTAGCCGAAAGTTTGAAAGGAGAGGCCGATATGAGTGAGACATTACTGGAATTAGTAAAACCTTTAATACAAGACCAAGTACAAGACCAGGTACAAAACCAAATACAAATACAAAAACAGATATGGATACAAAAAGGAGAACAGAAAGGCAGACAAGAAGGACAGATTCTTGGTGCTGTTAATGCTTTACGCAGCTTAAATCATAGTGATGAAGAAATAAAGTCAGTCATTATGAAAAATTACAATCTGTCAGAAGAAGCAGCAGAAAAGTATTTATAATATTTAATTCCATAAATAAAGACCAGACAGCCAGGATTATTGAAGAAAGATAATTCCACAGAAATACCAAAAGAAAGGAAAAGCTGTTGTAAAAGCCAGATTTGCAGCAGCAGACAAAAAGACCATATGTTGACATATTCTTTTGAGGGCATAAAACCAGAACCACTTTACCTGCATTTATATAAATGCATTAAAAATGATATACTTGACGGGATTTTAACTCCTGGAACACGCCTCCCGTCTAAAAGGAGCTTTGCTAAAAACTTATGTGTAAGCAGCATTACAGTTGAAAATGCATATGAGCAGCTTAAGGCAGAGGGGTATATATATTCTGTTCCAAAAAAAGGATTTTATGTTACAAAGATTTTGCAATCTGTACATAAGACAAAAGACGGACAGACGGAAAAAATTATTAAAAACCATGTATCCTGCAGTAATGCAGATACCGGCTGCTGCTGTGATATAGACTTAGTAAGCAACAGAATACATCCTGATAACTTTCCATTTTCAATATGGGCAAAGCTGATGCGGGAGGTTATATCTGAAAAAAGCAGCGCACTTATGGAAAAGCCTCCATGTGGCGGAATAATGGAGCTTAGAAGTGCTATAAGCGCCCATCTGAAACAATTCCGGAATATGGAAGCAGAACCAGAACAGATAATAACAGGGGCAGGGACAGAATATCTCTATACCCTGATAATACAACTGTTAGGTTATGACAAGGTCTATGCTGTTGAAGACCCAGGCTATAAAAAAGTGGCACAAATATATAGAAGCAATAATGTTGCATGTGAGTATATACCTGTTGACAATTCAGGCATTATTATAGAAGAATTAGAAAAACACCATGCAGACGTAGCGCATATATCGCCATCCCACCACTATCCGACAGGTGTAGTGACACCTGTAAGCAGACGCTATGAAATACTTGGATGGGCATCGCGCAAAAAAGGACGCTATATTATAGAAGATGACTATGACTCTGAATTCAGGCTTGCCGGCCGTCCAGTACCTACACTGCAGAGTATTGATGTAATGGAACATGTAATATACATAAATACATTTACAAAAAGTCTTGCCCCTACAATCAGAATAAGCTATATGGTACTTCCTAAAAAGCTGCTTGAAAGGTTTTATGGCAAACTAAGCTTTTATTCATGTACAGTATCAAACTTTGAACAGTATACACTGGCACGTTTTATAAAAGAAGGATACTTTGAAAAACATATAAACAGGATGAGAAATTACTATAGAAATGTACGCAATAAACTGATGAAAGAGATAAAAAACAGCAGACTTGCAGATATAAGCACAATATCCGAAGAAAGTTCAGGGCTTCACTTCCTTTTAAAAATCCAGACAGAGCTGTCTGATACTGAATATATAGAAAGATGCAGAAAAAATAAAATCAATGTATCATGCCTTTCACAGTATTATAATAAAGACAGCGGCAGCACTATGGATATACAGCACACTATAATAATTAACTACTCAGGAATAAAGCCTGAAGACGCAGGCAGGACAGCAGCGCTGTTATGCAGCTCATTAGATTCCAGATAAAGCATTAAATGTAAAATTTGCACAGAACACTGGCAGTACACAGAGGGCAGACCATGAGTTTTGCCCTTATTTTATGGGTTATAGGCAATTTTGACATGAAAACCAAAAATATATGACATAAAAATTGTACGAATATGACATGAAAAATAAAATTTAATGACATTGAAATGACAAATAATAATTATATAAATTACTTGTAACTCATCCAGACCATTTAAAAAAAGCCTGAATAATTAAATATCAGCTTTTTAGGTACAGGATAACCTCATAAAATTAA
>DKXQ01000024.1 GCA_002493085.1 Lachnoclostridium sp. UBA7122 | reverse complement strand
AATTGACCGTGAATAGTAACAATTATACTAATCTTTTTCTTCTATGTTTTCCACAAATTCTTTTACTTCCTGCCACGCCTGCTGTGACTCAGGCAGTATGTCCAGCGCCATCTGGAATACATGGAACATCCCATCATAGATACTAAGCTGTACATCACAGCCTGCCTCTTTTGCCTTTTGGGCTGCGTCAACTGAATCGCTTAAAAGCATCTCAATGCTGCCAGCCTGGAAAAGCATTGGCGGAAGAGCATTAAACTCCCCAAATAGCGGGGATATATATGGATTGTCAGGTTCATTGTCCCCAATATACTCACCATTATATATCATGCTTTCCCTTGTATTGCCAAACAGGGGGTCAAGTTCATAATTTGTCTCATATGATGAACCAGAAGCTGTTAAATCTGTCCATGGCGACATAAGGACAAGTGCTGCTGGCAGTTCTATGGAATTGTCCCTGAGATATTCACTTAATGCAAGCGCAAGTCCTCCCCCTGCCGAATCACCAGCCAGTATTATATTGTGGCCTTTATATCCAAGCCCAAGCAGCCATCCATATGCCGTTAAAGCATCATTTAAAGCCGCCGGATAGGGATTCTCAGGTGCAACCCTGTAATCAATAGTAAGCACTTTCATGCCGCTGCGCATATCACTATAGTACTTTGCAAAACTTCTGTATACATTCCTCATCTTGCCAATATATCCACCACCGTGGAGCTGTAACACAATACACTCCGAATTTACTTCTGGCGGAGTCAGGATTTCCATATTAAAGTTTTTCATTTTTATATCCAGTACCGAATAACCAGCAGGACACTTCCATGGCGGCTCTACCATCCTGCGGCGGAATGTACCTTTTTTTATGCCTGGTCCGATAAGATGGTCTGATGTTGCCATATTAATTAACTGGCGCATTATTTTTGCTTTTAAACTGATATTTTCACTATCCATTATGCCCTCCTGTTAAATATAAAATTTCCGTTTTAATTCGTTTTCTGCCTTTTTACCGCCTATTACGAGACAAGATGTAAAAATTACTGTAGAAACTCCAAATGTCACCCATGGAATCACAGGCCCTGTTACCCTGCCAGCCAGATACAACACCATATGGATAATACTCATTATAATTGTAAAAACCTGCATTAAAAGATACGTCTGCCAGTTTTCGTGGTTGATAACCATGCATATCAGTATTACAACATCCAACAGCAGGATAATTAATGGTATGCCTATATTAAATGACCATCCGCTAAAGCCCAGTGCAAAATCTATTACAACTACAAGAAGCATCGCCCCAAGCATCTGCACAAATATCTTTATAATATGGCCATTCCTTTTATTTACAGTATACTGCAGCGTCAGTATCATATAAAATATTGCGCCGCCTGTTATAACTGACCATTTTATTCCTGAATAATTATAATAATTTAATACTATTAAAAATATTTCCAGCACTACTGCAAAGTAACTGGCAATATTTATAAATCTTTTGAGAAACCGTGTCTTTTTCCTGATATCAGGATAAATATCTTCTGTCCCAGTGCCATCGCCAGACAGTACCATTCCGCAGAAAAGACAGCGGGATGTTTCATCATTGATAGTTACACCACACCTTTTACATTTATTCATAATACACCCCATTGCTTTCTATTGTTACCTGTATGCCATGTTTTGCAAGCAGATTAAAAAAATGCTTTTGTATAGATACATCTGCCAGTGTTGATGCAAATGTAAAAACCAGTTCCCCATTATAAGAAACTACAGCTCCCTTAATATTCTGTCCTGTAGATACAGATATCATAGTAGAAAAACGCCTGATATAATCCCTGTATGCATCATCAATCTCTACACTTCCTATATTTGTAAGTGTAGTAGTCCCTGCCCTTGCAGATGACCTGTACACAAACCGCATCGCAAGTTTCTTAATGACAAATGGTACAAACCGCAATAATAAATTTTTCTGGTTAGATACATTATACGAAAACAGTTTTTCAAGATTTTCTTTATTTATCTGGCTCCTAAGGCTGTTCTTTACTTTTAAAAGGACCTCCTCAAATGTATAATCATCCCTGTCAGCTTCAAACAGCGCACTCACCATAACAAAAAAATTCCGTGTAGTCATTGAATTAAAGTATGGTCTTAGATTTACAGGCACGCAGGTAACGACAGGTTTAGTACATGGCTGCCTGTGCAGACATTCACAGTAAACCGAGTATGTCATAACTCCTACAAGATACTCATTAATGCTGGCATCAAACCCCTTGCACACTTTTTTAATATCATCTAATGGCATAATGCCATGTATTACACCAAGTGCACCAGCCAGAAGCTTCTCACCTTTAACCTCAAAAGCACGTGCTGTCTTATAACCTTTGGCATGGCTCTTTCTGTAATTCTTTAAATAGCTGTCTTCTGTATTAAGTGATGTTGCATCAGACAGGCCATCACGCTCTTCTTTTGCAATTTCTGGATGCTTAAGCCTCAGATACTGGTATGCAAGTTCACGCAGGAAGTTAATCCCTCCCATGCCATCGGCTAAAACATGGAATACTTCAAGGTTAATCCTTTTTTTATAGTATGTTACCCTGAAAAGATAGTTATTATTGGCATATGGTTCAATATACCTGCATGGATAGTCACTCTCTTTTTCAACAAGCGGAGGTTTTTTATTATTAGTTTCAAAATAATACCAGAAAACACCCCTTCTCATATGGACATTAAACGTGTCAAAATCTGGCAGAACCATATCAAGCGCCTTTTGTAATACAGCCCTGTCAATATCTTCATCTAAATCAACCGATATTCTGTATACATTCGTCATAGTATGTGTAGCAATAGCAGGAAAAAGATTAGCTGTATTGTCAAGTTTCTGCCAGTTTGTTTTTTTTGTCCTTCTGGTCTTTTGTCTCTTATGCCTTTCATTAACAGTGCCAGTTAAACTGCTATAATTCTTTTTATTATCATTTTCCATTAAAATAAAACCTTTCTTTAAAAAGACTATTGCCCTGTGCTGTTATTGGATAGTATTATAGCATGTTTTTATAACAAACACCATCCCCCGAATATATAATAGTCCATGATGGGCCTCCATCTGACAGTAATGCTAAAAATTATTATATCAAATACAAAGATTACATCAAAAATGTAGCTTCAAGCGAAATTTATGCTACATGGCCTGAGGCAACTATATTTGCCAATATACTTGCCATCCAGTCTATAACTTTAAACCGTGTATACACAGAATGGTACCGCAGCAAAGGTTATGACTTTACAATTACATCTTCTACCGCTTATGACCAGAAGTGGATTCCTGGACGCAACATATTCGACAGCATATCACGTGCTGTTGATACTATTTTTGCTAATTACCTTTCCAAGCCAAACGTATCACAGCCTTTATTCACACAGTATTGTGATGGCCGTCAGGTATCCTGTCCAAACTGGATGCGCCAGTGGGATTCCAAATACTTAGGTGACCAGGGGTACTCCGCCATTGAAATACTAAGGACATTTTATGGCAGTTCAATATACATCAACACTTCTGAGGAAATATCAGGCGTTCCGTCTTCATGGCCTGGCTTTGAACTCACGATAGGCTCAAGTAACAGCAAAGTCAAACAGATGCAGGACCAGTTAAATGTAATATCAAAAGCATACCCCTTGATTCCTAAAATTACATCTGATGGCATATATGGTGAAAGGACAGCCGAAGCAGTACGTGTATTCCAAAAGGTGTTTAACCTGCCTCAGACAGGTGTTGTCAACTTCCCGACATGGTATAAAATATCAGAAATATTTGTCGGTGTAAGCCGCATTGCAGAAATCGTATAGCCAGAATATGTTCTTCTTTGGCATAAATATAGGGATAACCAGACCATTATGGTTATCCCCATATTTTTTGTTTTTTATTGGTTTTACTTCTTTTTATTTTTCCTGCCAGTTTTATCTTTGCCTTTTACAGTAATTTTACAGAATTTTATTTCATTAGTCCTGTCATTAGTTATAGCTATATAAGCAGTACCCGCTTTCTTTGCATAAACATATCCGGCTTTATTAACCTCTGCTATTGATTCATCTGATGAAACATATATATAATCCATATAAGGTACTTTATCAAAATCACTTTCAGGTGTGATTCTGGAATAAGCGCCTGGCTTTAAAGTTATTTTTTCTTTGCTTAATGAAATCCCAGATGTTACACTAGCATTTATATTATCATCATAGCCAATAACATGTACTACACAAGAGGCTTTTAAACCATTTTTAGTAGTTGCCGTAATTGTTGCATCACCTTTCTTGAATGCTGCAAATGCCTTTTTCCCAGTATCTGCATCCTCTGTTAATTTTATCACAGTTTCATCACTGCTTTTATAATCCACATCTGGCATTTCCGCATTAAATGGAACCGTATACACAGGCAGATATGCTACATCATATGTATAAAAATAAAATTCTTTCCTGGCAAATGAAATCTTAGCTGCTTCAACCAGTTTTTTCTTATCAACCCATTTGGCATATAGTACTGTATCTTTATTTATATTAGTGCCAGCCTCTATATAATTTTCCTGCTTTTTGCCATTTTTCTTTGTCTTAGTGTACCAGCCTTTAAACTTATACCCTTTTTTTACAGGAGGTTCAGGCAGTACAATTCCAGTTCTGCTGTTGCTGGTATATATATCCTCTTTATATACTTTGCCGTCAGACATATATGTTATCTTGTGTTCAACAGGTTCAAGAGACTTTACATTCTCATCTATCCAGGCAACCCTGTCATTAATCCACTGTTTCAGACGTTCTACTTCACTTTCAAATGTCCTGCTCTGGACAGGAGCTTCTTCTTCTTTAGCAGCCACCTCTGCATGTTCTGCTCCACCTATTATAATATCAATATCCATATCCCATATTTCACCGTATATTTCATTGACATTATAATTTGCCTTCTGTGATTCAGCTAACTCTGCCGCATATTCATCAATCTTTCCTCCATCCCTGGATGCAGAAAGAAGCTTTTCTTTAAATGCCGGCCACCTTGCTATAAGCTTCCTGGCAAATGTTTTATCCTGCATAAGCCTTTCAAACCATGTTGAAGCTATCTTGCTAAAGCCCTTTGTATTAGTATCAGTATCTCCCCATGCAACATAGTCAAAATCCCAGAGAGGTCCCCAGAACAGTTTGCCGTTCCTCTCTTTATACAGATAAGTGCTTGAAGAGCCATATGCATCACCATTGCTTGATATCTCCTGCACCCAGTAATAGTCAGCTGCAGCATCTATATCCATATAATCCGTATAGTGCTTACCATCAGCGTCTTTAAAATCCTTGCCATATATAGCATCCTCTGTCTTTTGCATATACCCGGCAATATAGTTATACTGGGCTTCATTAAAATAATCATCAAACCCCGGGCTCTCTATTACAAAACGGTTGCCCCTCTCTGTATCAAATATCTGTCCCTGTTCATCATTTTCTGTATAAGGCGACATCCCAAGCAGATACCCTCCTGTAATTGCGGACCCAGTGGTAATATTTTTAGAAGCTTCATCCGCTTCAAGGTCATCAATATTAACACGGCTCTTGCCTACACGTATCTGTTCACACAGATAATAACTCCCAAGATACTGGTTATTTAATACCAGGTCAACAAATACGCACTGTGGTGTATACTTCATGCCCATTTCATCTCCAAGCCAGAAAGTCAGCTTATTGCGCAGCATTGATGCATCATAATAATTAGCAAGCAGAATCCAGTGCTTATTTTTGCCCATTCCAAAGAAGTCTGTGCTCTTAGCAAGCTTAAACTTATAAGGCTTTTTACTGGAATACCATGTTGAATTGCCCCTGCCTCTTAAATATTCAAGGTCATATGTGCCTGATTCAGTCTTTTTATTAGAATATTCAGACTTATAACCATCTGGGACAATAACTGACACTTTACCATAACACTCTGAATTATGTGAAGAATCACCATTCATTTCTGCAATTGAGCCTTCTGACTCATCAATATCAAAACTTACCATAGGAATACTGCTTTTCATAAAAAATATACTTCTCATCAGTAAAGTGACATTGGCTTTTTCTTCTGTAACAACCTTAAAGGAAATCTTATGTTTTCCTGTAATTTTAACATCTTTAATATCCTGGCATACATTCTTTGAATAATTCCAGAAGTCTTTACGCTTCTGGCAGTTAAGCTTCAATGAAACAAAAGGTTTTGCATCACTATCAAGATAGAACTCTAAATTAACCTTCTTTTTCTTAGCAGCAAGCCCGTCTGCAACAATATAAGCAGCTTCCTTTGCTCCGAAATCAATCTCATCTGTAAAAGAAAATACACTTTCAGCAATATCCTGGCTGCTTCCCTTTATAAGCACACCTGTTCCTTTTTTATCTGCTGTCATGTTTACTTTAGAATTGGAAACTATAAACTTCTTTTCATCCAGAAGCTTTACTATATCCTGTTTGTCTGTACTGTCATTTGTTTCTTTTGGACTGGCAGATGGTGATGGCGATGGTGTGCCAGCTGGTGCAGCAGCGCCTTTATCCACAGCAGCTTTTTCATCTGCATGGACTGGTATGTTTCCCACCAGTCCTGATAACATTGAGAAAGAAATAATAATACATAGCACAAGTTTTTTCATATAATTTTTTACACGCTTAAAACCCATAATAATTTCCCCTTTCTATACCAAAACCTGCTTAATAAGCAAAGCTTATCACATTAAAAATATAAAGACAATAGCGGCATAGCAATCTTAAAACTTTTTTAAGTTTTACAACGGTAAAAAATATCCTCCATCTGCCAGCCTTTTTTTGTTATTGTTTTTTTGTGCTTTTTAGCTGCCCTGGCTGATACATTTCCTTTTGCAGTGAACAAAATATTAAAAATGCCTCTTAATTGACTACAAAGAAATTTAAAATAATATAGTCAATAAAAAGGCATTTTAATTTAAATTATTTCAACCGGTTAAAGCACATTGGATTGCTATAATCCATCTAAGCTGAAAATGGGACTCGAACCCACGACCCCTTCATTACGAGTGAAGTGCTCTGCCAGCTGAGCTATTTCAGCAGATTAT
This sequence comes from Lachnoclostridium sp. UBA7122, assembly GCA_002493085.1. Classification (GTDB taxonomy): domain Bacteria; phylum Bacillota; class Clostridia; order Lachnospirales; family Lachnospiraceae; genus Butyribacter. Next base: position 123 of record DKXQ01000024.1, on the reverse strand, counting down.
ATATAACCCTGGCAGTCCGCTATCAGAGTAAATACATCACTTATAACGTGTTATAGTATATCCTATAAAAATGAATTTGTCAACTAAAGTGATAAGTTCGACAGGATAACCTCATAAAATTAA
>DKXQ01000114.1 GCA_002493085.1 Lachnoclostridium sp. UBA7122 | reverse complement strand
GATAAAATTACCAGCCATCCGGAACAGGAACTGCCGATAGAGGCTATGGCAGAGAAAATCTTTGTGAGTAAATATTATTTTATAAGAAAATTCAAAAACAGTATCGGCATGACGCCGCACCGATTCTGCATCCAGAACCGCATACGGAAATCACAGGGGATGCTGGATGAAAAAAAGCCGATCAGCGGGATTGCCGCGAAGATGGGATTTTATGACCAGAGTCATTTTGATAAGGCCTTTCGAAGGATTGTCGGAATATCGCCCTCTGAATACGCCCGTTCCAAAAAGCGGATAGAACGTGCCACATAGAGCAATTTTTTACAAGACGTGGCAGCTTCCGGGGAATAAGATGGAAATGTAATACAGATTACCTATTTTATTTTATCGGAGGTGCCAGTATGGATACATTTGCATTATTTGACAACGGAAAATTGGTTTTACCGGAACGGGAGGCTGGCTTTGCGCGGATCCCATGGTCGAAGCATCCGTCGTTTGAGGGCGTGGAGCTGAAGCATATCGTCACGGCAAAGGACACGGAAGGAAAATTCAGCTATCATTTGGTGCGGATTGCTCCTGACTGCCGTATCGGGAACCATATCCATGAAACCCAGTTGGAAACCCATGAGGTGATAAAGGGCAGTGGGAAATGCGTGAATGCAGGCAGTACGATCCCGTATGAACCAGGCACCATATCCATCATGAAGGCCGGGGTACCGCATGAGGTTATTGCAGATGCAGAGGGGCTGTATTTGTTTGCCAAGTTTATGCCCGCGTTATGTTGAGGCAAACAAAAGAATCGTATGTACGGACCGCCGCTATAGTTTTATCCCATATGCGGCGGTTCTCATGTGTAGATAAACTACGTAATTCCATTGCTATTGCGCAAGGTGCAAAAGTAACGGTAGAGGGCGGATTTGTGTTGACAGTTGGGAAAGAAACTGTTGATATATCCGGAGGCGACCTTTATAATTTAGGAAGCGCATGAGAAGGCTGCCGAGATGGCAAGCACTTTCATAACGCTGCTTCGGAATGCCGGCGGAACAGCAAATATAGCTGCATTCAGTACTCCCGAATACCAAAAGTGGACGGAAAATGTATCCAGAATAATGAGTTGTTTTGGGATGGATGTCTCGAAAAATTTAACTGTAAATGGTATGAAATATTACTATTTATCCAGATGCCGGGAAGTGCATAAGCTTGAAGGCTGATTACAGTAAAAGGAGATTCAGATGGAATATATTAGAGTGACAAGCGAAAATATTGAAAAGGAACATATTTGCTGTGCAATTTCAAACAATAATGATATACAAGTGTCTTCAAAAAAGAGTTGGTTGAGAGAACGTTTTGATGATGGTTTGGTTTTCTTAAAAAGTGAGCAGCGGGGAAAGTGTTTTATTGAATATATACCTGCAGAAAATGCGTGGAATCCTATTGCTGCCGATGACTATATGTATATTGATTGTTTATGGGTGGCCGGTTCTTTCAAGGGACATGGCTATTCAACAGATTTACTGAATACCTGTATGGAAGACAGCAAAAGCAAAGGGAAAAAAGGACTGTGTATTTTATCTTCGGCAAAGAAAAAACCGTTTCTGGCAGATCCGAAATTCCTGAAATATAAAGGTTTTACAATTAGTGACGAGGCAGATAATGGTATTCAATTATGGCATTTGCCGTTTACAGAAAACATTTTATTGCCGAAATTCAAAGAATGTGCGAAACACCCTCATATTGATGAGCTAGGATATGTCCTGTATTACACCAGCCAGTGTCCGTTTAATGCAAAGTATGTTCCTGAAATTGAAAATATCGCAAAAGAGAAATCCATAAAATTTAAGTCGATTCATTTACAGAACAAAGAGGATGCACAGAATGCACCGACACCGATTACGACCTATGCCCTGTTTTTTGACGGCAGTTATCTTACAAACGAGCAGATGAATGACAAGAGATTTTTAAAATTATTGGAAAAATATCCGGATTCTTCATGCTCATAGATTTTCTGCAGAGGCGCTTGACGGAAGATATGGGCGTATGGAATACGGCTGTGTGTCAGTCTGTTGCTTTTGCTGGAGCAGATCAGGCGCAGCGTATTGGCGAGGCAGGATTGATCGGAAATTGCAAAGCATAAATGATAAGGCGGTTTTTGCAGCGGAAGGCTTACGGGTCTTACGTTGTTTTCTGTCGCGTTTTGAAGCTTTCTTAAAACTTGAAAGATCGAACATGATATATTTTAACGAATGTTAGAGAGGATGGTAAAGAAAAATGATGATGATCCCAACATTTAGCCTGTTGAAACCAGATGATAAATGTAAAGATTTCTATAAAGCATTTTACAAACAATATAGTTTGATACAAATTAATGATATTATTATGAATGAACTTTTAGATTCATTAGGAGATGAGGAACGAAAGGGATTGATTGATAATTTAGATTTAGATGGATTTGAAATGCAAAGGAACGCCGTTTATAGTATAGGTATGGGGGTTCGTGATCCAAATTTACAAGAGAGTAGTCATGAGGAAAGAGGCTTGGATATAACTTTGTTTAGAGATTTAAACAATCTGAAAATCGATCCTTTGAAATGGTATTTGCAAGCAAATGAGTTTATGCAGTTATATGCCGTATGTGAGCAAACAATAAAAAACTTTTTATTAAGTTGTGATTTTGACATGAGGAATTTTAAAGAGAATAAGATGATGATTCAATTATTTGACATATTGAGAGAAAAAAATATTGTAGATGATTATATAAATATGATTTCACAAAGGACAAATGAGATACTTACAAAGGAAAATGAAGTTAAATTTGTATGGAAATATTATACAGAAATCAGGAATGTATATGTGCACGCCGGCGGAAGAATTACAAAAAGATTTAAAAATGAAATGGGCAAGGTGCTGCGAAATTATGCACATCAGATTTCTTGTATTATGAATTCAAAAAGTATGATAATGGAATTAGAAATTTTTTGCGATGATGAAGAAAATGATGAGGAGTTTTTTAATAATCCGATAGGTAATATTATTAATTGCAAGTCACAACAGATTAATTTTTTTAGAAATTATATCATCATAATAATAGAAAGTTTAAATAATGCTCTTTCCAAGAAGAAGTTATAGTAATGGGAAATAGTAATTTAACGGTTTCAGGGCAGTTATAGGTCGAGAGATTTGCGCTGGGCTTAGACTGATAGAATCTAATGAAGAAATAGTTTCACGTTGATAAGGAAGTATTCACAACAGTTTATTAATAACACTGACAGACAAGGTGTAAACAGGAGCAGAGGACATATCACTTTCATTAGTGGTTAGTTTTCCGTTTTTTTTTGTTACGCAATAAAACGATACTTTTGAGGGAAGACGTATAAAATCCTTACCCTATCAAAACCGTTTCTTTTTTTCGAATAATACCAAAGAGAAATAAAACCGATAAATCTGAAAAATGAAGATATTTTACAAGACGGAGGAAAAAAGAGCAGTCAGAAGAGTCGAGGAAAGAAGAAAACAGAAGTACCTCTTTATAGAGGACCAGTAATAACGTTTGCGGTACCCGTCTTTCAGGCGAGCATGCAAACAGCCCTTATTAGGGCTAATAATAAACCACCACTTGAAGTGTGGTTGCTAACTAGAGAGAGTTTTGCGCCCTGCTTCGGCAGGGCATTTTTTCTATGAAAAATATAAGAAAAGTGATATAATTGTTTTGAGAAAAAGAAATACACATATTATTATACATAAAGGAGAAAATATAAGATGATAGATTTAGATAAGGAATTGATGACGCAGAAAATGAAAGTTGACTTTAATACCTATGATTTATCCGTAAAAGAATTATTGAGCATGGTAAATGATGGATTGATTAATATTGCTCCGGATTATCAACGGCAGTTTAGGTGGGATGATGAGCGACAATCAAGTTTAATTGAATCATTATTTTTAGGGATACCTGTACCAAGTCTATTTATGGCAACAAATGCAGATGGAACTTGGGAATTAATTGATGGTGTTCAAAGAGTAAGTACAATGATATGTTTTGCCGGAGATGATAAAGTGCGTGAAAAGGTAAATGCAAAACATGTAGAATCATTAAAACTTAAAGGATTGTCAAAATTAGTTAATTTTAATGATAAAAGATTTAGTGATCTTCCTATAGGCGTGCAAAATAAGTTTAAGCTAACTAGCATAAAGGTAACAACATTGAGTGATAAAAGTGATAAAAATGTACGGTTTGACCTATTTGAGCGCTTAAATAGAGGAGGCATAACCCTGACTCCACAGGAAATACGAAGTTGTGTATATAGAGGCGGATTTAATGATTTCTTAAAAGAATTATCGCAAGATACTAATTTTAAGGAGTGTGTTCATTTGTCAGATAATCAAGAAAATGACGGGACACGTGAAGAATTAGTGTTAAGATTTTTTGCATATCTGTATGATTTAGACTCGTTTGAACATAGTGTAAAAGATTTCCTAAATAACTATATGTCAAAAGCGGACAGGAATTTTAACTATAGTAAAAATGATAAGTTATTTAGAGAAGTATTTAGAATATTAAACGAAGCATTGCCTATGGGTATCAGCAAGGGTAGAAAAAACACACCACTTAATCTTTTTGAAGCAGTATCTGTGGGGGCTGCATTAGCGTATATGGATAAAGGCAAAATAAATGTAAGTGGGATTGAGGAATGGCTAAAAGACAAGGAATTATTAAAGTATATTACAGGAGCTACAAATTCAAGACCTAGAGTAATAGGAAGAATAGAATTCTGCAGAAAAAAGTTTGAGGGATAAAATGTGTTTGATGAGATAAAAAACGAAATGACACGTAAAATTTGTGAGTTGAGAATATGGCTGAGCAATATGAGAGATGATGATGATTTTTCATCAATAAATAAAGGTTTGTTTTATGTGTATATATATGGAATTTACGAAGAAATCGTTAGACAGACAGTACAAAAAACAATTGAAGAGTTAAATGCAAGATCAGTTAAGATTAATGAATGTATATATGAGTTGTATGCTCTTATTTTTTCTGCAGAATATGATAGTATTTATGGGGTTGGAAATGAACATAAATGGGAAAAAAGGTGGGATATTTCTACTAAGATGATAGAAAACCCTATTGTGTTAATTCCAAACGAAATTATACCTACAGATGGGAAAAATTTAAGATATCGACAATTGCAGAGTATAGCAAAAACATTTGGTATTCATGATGACATACTTCCCAGACCTGAAATAGGAGGAGATATACAAGAAATGGTTAATAATAGAAATTATATTGCACATGGGAATAAAACACCAAAAGAAGTTGGCAGAGAAGTATCAGTTTCTGATTTGCAGCGTAAATTGTTACATATCTCAGAGGCATGTACATATATTGTGGATATTTACGAAAAGTATATTAATGAACAGAAATATTTAAGGCTTCATGTAGAGGGTTAGGTTTTGAGAGGAAAGAATAAATATTGGTGTTTATTTTTTTTAATCTCGCAGTAGTAAACACCCCCAATTCCTACTACGTTTTTACTACGATTGACGGAATCAATATGCCCTGATTTGCCATTTTCGTTACATTTTTAACAATCTCCAC
>DKXQ01000048.1:5586-8076 GCA_002493085.1 Lachnoclostridium sp. UBA7122 | reverse complement strand
TGTGTCAAAAAGTACACATTTTGACACAGAATAAAAACTGCAAACCACTGTTGTTAAGAGACAACCAGGATATTTTGTAGGAGTTACATATAGTGTGGATGGATTTTGAAACACAAAGTCTGTCTGATGGCTTGCCTGGAGGCTATTTTATAGCCATTTATGCAAGGTGCCGTACCACCTTGCATAATTAGATTATCATATATAGTATCTGACAGGTTTTGCATTTCATATGATTTGTCCTAAAACTTTTCATACAACTCTTTCAAAAAAATTCCTATGTGGATGGATGAATTAACGTAAAACTTAAATAAGGGGGTATAATTATGAAAATTAAGAGAGTTTTACAAGGCACTGCTTTAACGGCTCTCGCAGCAGCAGCCTGGGCTGGTGCTGGAACAACAGATGCAGCGGCAGCAGAAACAGAGGTAAAAACGTTTCCTTTTAACAATGTAAAATTTATTTTAGATGGCATTGATGAGTATCAGTATGAAGATGAGGATGGTTATGAGGGATACTGGGAACAGCCATCTGGTGTTGCTATGCGTATTGCCGTGCCAGAGGGCAGCAGGGAGATTATGGTTGGTGTTGCGTCATATAACGCTAATAAAAAGACTGTTAAGATAGCTGATACTGCCTGGCAGGTACATGATGTAGACGGAGATGAAGGTGAACAAGTATATGTTGATTTATCTAAATTAAGTGTTACAAAGGACAATTATATCGCAGTTAAATCAGAATCAACTAAACCAGTTTACTACAGAATAGGCGCATCAATAACCAAACAAAAGTTTAAATATGATCCAAGTACTAATGCTATAAGCATCACTACTTTTACTCCAAGTGCCAATGCTTCCAGTCTGACCAAGGATAATACTTCCCTGACATTCAGGACACAGTTTGGTCCATGGAGTGATGTAGATTGTTATACCTGGACTGGTAATACTAGGAAGTTTGATGAGAAGAACGAAGTATTCCAGGAGTACCAGTACCAGGGTGCTACATTGTACTTAAGATTTGCAGGAATTGAGAACAACATGGATTTGCCTGCTAATAAGCTTGACCAGGTGGAAGATGCAAATGACAAGTCTGCTACTAAGGCTAAGTATGATTTGTATAATGCAGGTTTTATGCCAAGCAAAGAAGTAAAACTTAACATTGCAAAACAGGCAAATGGTCCTTCTGTTTCTGCTGATTATGTCAATGGCAAAGTAAAAGTTCCTGCTAAAACTGAATACCGTGTTATCGCCAGTGGCGGTGCTATAAGCGGGACAAAAGAAAAGCCATATGAAGAAAACTCAGGCAAGACTACTCCAACTGTTGCAGAATTGCTTAAACTTGCAAATGGAGAAAAAGGTACAGCAACAAGTGGAACAATAGAAGTACGTAAAGCAGCTGTTTCTGGTAAGAAAGCTCCTTCCAAGTGGACACGTGTTGCAATAGAAATACCTGAAAAAATAGATGTTACTGGCGTAACAAAAGGTGATAAAACAGGCATTACTCTTGATGACAAATCAGAGCTTATGGCAACTGGCGGAGCAATTACCCTTAAAGATAAAACTAAAATTGAAATTAAGACAAATAAAAATGGTGCTGTAAATGGTATCACGATAACAGTGCCAACAGATTGCAAATATGGTGTCGTTGTTGATGTTGCTGGTAAGAAAACTACAGTAAAAAATGATAACAAAGCTAAGACAATAAAGACAGCAGCAGATAAAGAAATTAAAATTGGTAAGGCTGGCGATAAGAAAGCTAAAACATGGGCTAGTGACACTATAAGCATAGGTAAAACCAAATAATACTAAAAATAGTAATAGCCTTTAAGCAGAGAGGATTGTGCATACAATCCTCTTTGTTTTATTCTAATTTTTGTTGACAAGTACACTTTTCAATGATAGCATGAAATTCACAATGAAGAGGGTACATATAGAGGTATGGTGTTAGTATATATGCGAATAGAAAGACACTTGTAATGGAAAAGATTTTATGTGTGATGCCTCAACGAAGGCTATTGAGGATATATGTCAGTTATTGCAATGTCAGCCGGAAAATTTGATTGAATGGAAAGTTGATATAAATTTAGATTTGACATATGCAACTAAATTTAAGGAGTGATACTCTATGCGAAAATTAAAGGTATACTTAGATACATCGGTTATCAGCCATTTATTACAAGAAGATGTACCTGAGAAGATGGCAGATACAAGGAAATTATGGGAAATGTTTAAGGCTGGAAAATATGATGTGTATTTGTCTACAGTGACATTAAGGGAAATACAAAAGTGTTCAGAGCCGAAGAAAACACAACTTATAGACCGTTTGAATGAAATACAATTCACAATATTAGATATTACAGATGATATTGTGGCAATGGCAGAAAAAATTATTGATATGGGTATATTGACACAAAGAAGTTTTGATGATTGTCAGCATATAGGAGCGGCAGTTATAAATGAATGTGATTGTATTATTTCATGGAATTTTAAGCAT
>DKXQ01000048.1:0-5288 GCA_002493085.1 Lachnoclostridium sp. UBA7122 | reverse complement strand
TGTAAATGTAAAGACCATTAGAGGGGTAAGGGCAATTACAAATTTGGAAGGATATAAGACGATTGAGATATGGAATCCTTCTGTATTATTGGAAAGTGGGGAATGATTATGATTGCAAAACCAGTTATCAGTCCAGATTTTACTATTGAAGATATTCATAAGATTAGGGAATATCATTATGAACTTACAAAAAATATGACAAAGCAAGAAAAAATTAATTTCTATAATGAAGGCGGGAGAGCCTTTTTGAAAGAAATGGAAGAAAGAAAGCTACAAAAAATGTAATAATTATGGACACAATGGTCATTAGTCCAGATTCTACCATTGAAAAACAGAAAAATCAGCATACGCACAATTTTGAACGAACTGCCCCCCCCAAGTTCGTTCATTTTTATTTGGTTCGTTCAATTATTCAGATGGTTCTACCGAACATCTCAGTTTATCCGCAAACTTCCATAGAGCCTCCTCTATTTTTATGTATCAAGACTAACTACGGTTTTGTTACTTTTGTCAAAAGTAACGCTTTATTACTTCTGACGCATACGCATCAGAAGTAAGGCGCTCTCCGAGGGTAGTATTTGCCGCTGGCAAATACCGTCTACCTTACGGCATCCGTAGTCTGTCGCGAAAATTCTCAAGACAGACTGCTCATTCCGGCAAAATACAGCCGTCATTCGCTTTGGGCAACAGTACCGAATAAAACATTTCGGCACCGCTCTATAGACTACCTTTTTAGAAATGAGTACCAAATATTAAAATTCGGAACCGCCTATTCGCCCATTACAAATGCAAACGCCATCATATCCTCGGATAATTCTGCCTCCTGCATCTGTCCCATTCCATCTGTATCAACCTTATCAGCAAAGGCATCCACATCAGAATGAAAATCAGAAACATATTCTCTAAAGACTTTGCTGGTTTGCTCTGCAAAAATTTCCTGTAATTTGGGGAGCATCTCATAAAATTTTTCTTCTAACATCCTGTCCAGTATTTCTTCAAAAATGCCAGTGACATTTTCTTTCAGGACGGCAGATTCGTTTTCAGCTTTATTCACTCCAAGTCTTGTCTTCCCATCAACAGCCTTTACAAACGCATCAGAAAGTATCTTCCCATAAGAACCATCTTTTCGTATAATACCCTGCAAATACTCCCATGTCCTGCGCTGGTTTTCATCTTCCATACAGAATTTTATATTGCTGCATTTATAGGTCTTTCTCATTCTATAACCCCATTTCTACATCGCCTGCCTGTGATGTTTCTGCATTGCAAGGTACTCATATCCTTTTGCATTAGCACAGATATCCTCAATAAAAGTTACATTCCCTTTTGAAGCAATATCGCTGTAATACCTGAGCAGACAACCGCCTCCACCAATCACATAGAGATAAATTAAATTTTTCTTATATCCATAATCAACAAAGCGTTTTAAAATATCCTCTGTATATCTTGTAGCAATCCGTTCCACCGTTTTTGCTGTTACATCATTCCTGCCCTGCAAACCGTTTATCAATATCGGCTCAATCATAATCTCCGGTATGTTTTCCCCTGCCGACTTAGACAATTCATTTTGAATTTCCTTTATACAGATAGACACACCGAATTTGTCCGTCACAAGGCTTTTCTCTAATGGTCTGCCGTCAATAATCTGCATCACGTTCATCGTACCATTTCCGATATCCGCTATCATGTTAAAACCTTTCATCAAACCAGCATTACATACTACCGCAAATCCCTGCGGAAATACTTCCACTCCGCACAAATGCACCCTATAACTTTCTTTGCGAGAAGAACAACTCCTGCTCCTGCTTCAGATATTTCTTAAAATCCACCGCCTGACTTTTCGCCCAAGCAAGAGGAAGTCCGACAGCTAGCACAACTTTTGCCTCATGCAACCCTCGGAATTTCAGTTCCTCCGCCATGCCTGCAAGTGTAAGGATAAAAAAATCCTGTGAATCTGTCTTGTTGCCCTGATAAATTAAATGATTTTCCCCTATCACATAATACTTATCCTTATATTTGATATAATTCGTGCTGACTATCGGTTCTTCTTCAAAACATTCTACTCCTGTTCTAAATACCCTGTGCGCTGTTTTTATGTTACCGTAGCCATGATCCAGCCCGATAATGATTCTTGTATTGTTATATTTCTGCATCATAAATGTCCTCCATATTGTTGTTAATCTTGTTATTGCGTTTTCCGTTTTTTCTGTTTACACCGTTTACAAAAGGTTGAAAGCCGTGATTTTACTATATTCTACTGTAAACTCACCGTTTACAAAAATGTAAACGCGCCCTGTAAACCGGATAAAAAAGAGTTTAAAACATACTGCGGCTCTTTCTGATGTCTGGATAACTTCATTATTCTCGTTTTGCGCTGCCAACCAATTTATTGGCTTACAGCAAATCGGGAATATGAAGATACCCAAAGTACAAAAAGAACCCATGCTGTCATTTATTCCTTAAAAGGTGTCTTCACATTATCTGGCAACGGTGAAAATCCCTGCATATTGGTTCTTCGTTTCCAACCACACTGCAATCCATACCTGCCGAACCTGTGAGAACTGATTTTCTCCCACCCTTCAATACAGGTATTCATAATGCTGTTAATTTCCTTAATCTCCCATTGCTTCAGTTCTTCATACTCATGCCGAAGTGCTTCTCTGTAAATCATTTCGCTACACACATATTCTTCCGTATAATCGTCCAGCCATGCCTGAATAACGCCCACCTTTGTATCCTCCGGCATAAATTGTTTCTGCATCTCTTTCAGATATTCTTCCATTTCCTTTGACAGCTTCAATTCATGTGGACAATTTTTATAAATAACCATTGCCTCTGCCCATGCCTGCACAATATATTCTCTCGACTCCTTTTCATTCTCAAGAATATGTTTCCCAACACGCTCCTGATGAACCAAAACAGGCGCAAATCTTCTGTTTCCTGTCCTATCCAACGGCAGAAAATCAAGATTATTTGATGTGCCGACAAAAATACACTGTCTTGGTCTGTCCTCCGCATAAGTCTGATATGGAATACGGTATGTTTCTTTCTGTCTGCTCAAAAATGATTTAATATCTTCAATGCTTTTTGCATTGACAGTGGCAAGTATTTCCGGCATCTCAATAATCCAATGCCCCTGCATCTTGCTGTAAACATTTTCATCATCCATACGTTTCAAATCATCCGTAAACCACTCATCATTGACAGCAAGAAAACGGAAAAATGTAGACTTTCCTGCACCCTGACCACCCACAAGGCAGACCATAATCTCAAACTTACAGCCCGGCTCATAAATCCGGCGTATCACCGCCAGCATCAAAAGCTGCATGATTTCTCTTGTATATTCATTATCATCTGCGCCAAGAAAATGCGGAAGCAGACTTGCAATTCTGTTTTTCCCGTCCCAATGTAAGGCTTCAAGAAAATTTCTAATTGGGTGATAACTTTTCTCACTTGCCACAATGTTGACCGCCTTGTTAATTACCTTATCACTGGAAATTCCATAATTTGTTTCTATGTAACGTTGAATCTGGTACATATCCACATCTGTAATACAGTTTCCATTCCGTTTCCATAACAATGACTTTACAATATCAATTTTATTAGTCAGCTCATTTTTGCATATGGCATCTTTCAATACTGGATCTCTGTATAAAATAGTCATGCCGTTTTCGATTGAGGATTTCACATTCCCTTTTATATTGAAATTTATAGAGGAGGATATCTTGTATGTATATACACAGAAAGAAGAGTGAAAAACATTGCTCTATCTACCAAATAAAAAGCTGAAAATGCACAGTCTATAAGGCTTTGAATTATAAAAAGAAAGCATAAAACAGATGAAAAAAGAAGAAGAGGATAATGGGTTTTTAAAGGGCAGCAGGACTGTCAAGAATGCCTCTAATCCCAGTATTTACAAGGCTTTAAGAAGAAATGAAAACAAAAAAGAAAGAAGAAGAGGAAGACATATGGCAGCAGAATCCCCATGTTCCAAGACCTTCCAGTACATGAAACTATGCCCTCAAACCAGCATAAACACTGGGTTTCTTTATGTCGTTCCCACTTTTGTTCACAACCACTTTCCTCCTGCTTTTTGCTCTGGAAGAAGGCAGCATAAAGGAATTTTTTAGTATAAAAAAAGACCTTGAAAAAGGAAGAGGATAATGCTCTTTTTTCCAAGGTCTATATTTTTAGTAGAATAAATTATAATCTGTCAACAGAAAAAACTTTGTCTGCGATCACATTTCGCTCACTCGAACTCGATAGTCCATACTATATCTTGTGTCCAAAGAATTATAATACACATCATTTTGTACAGTAATTCCAAATGTTATATACATTATAATCATTTACCCAACTTTTTGCAAGAAAATTGCAAGATTAAATTAAACTTTTATATCGGCTGCAAGTTGGCAATCTCTCTCACTTTGTCAATTGTCAAACCTATTCCAGCAGCAATATCCTCTAATGAAAATTTCCCCACATCAATCAAGCGTCTTGCTGTTTCAATTTTCTCATCATAACGCTCACTTTCCACGTAAGTCTTCATCGCTTCCTCTTCATCATATAATACCATCATAATGTCCACGACCTCCTTCTCTCTGCTTTCCAAATATTCTCTCAGCACATTTCTGTCCTTACAAATGCGAATGGTTTCTAATATTGCTTTCTTTGTTCTTCCATATAATTTTACCTGCTCGTTGCAAACCTTAGTAAAAATAACATATTGATTGATAATATCACCTTCTCCAGTTTCTTCGGAAACAGTGCCATCATAAATCATTTTTACTTTTACATCAACAGCACATTCCTTCCCATCAAAAAATCCCTTGGATAATGAGATTTCTGCCGGACGCTCCTGCTGCTCACCCGTATATATAACATACAATTCCGGTTCTGGAATCTGCACTTGCTTACTGGTATACAAAGGCTGCTTGGTCTGTGCTAAATAATCATGGTAAGTCTGTGCCAAATACAACAATACTCTGATAATAATATTCACACTCCAAGTAGATTGCGCTTCCGTAAGGATTACCAATCTGTTTCCAACCATGAATCCTAAGTCATTATAAAGCCCATTTATCAGAATATTCTCTATGGTCACATATGTCAACTGTTCTTCTGTAGCATTAGTATCCTCCGGATGAAGTGCTTTATACAACTGAAACAAATACTTTTTGTCCTTGAAAAGATTGGTAAATACGCTATCCTTAATCTTATGCTTTGCTACTTCATCGGTCATATTAGACGGAATGTCTAAAAAATTGCCACCTGTGCGGTTGGATTTT
>DKXQ01000225.1:2252-10394 GCA_002493085.1 Lachnoclostridium sp. UBA7122 | reverse complement strand
ACCTGCTTAACAGAAAGTCCTTTACTCTATCACTTCACCTGTTAAATCATACCCTTCTGACCCAGTAATCCTGACTTTTATAAAATCCCCTGATATAAGCTGCCAGTCTGTTGCTACAAATACATATCCATCTACATCCGGGGCATCCATATATGTCCTGCATATATACACTTCATCATCTGGCAAGTATCCATCAACTATTACATCCATTTCCCTGCCAGCCAGTGATGCGCTCTTTTCAAATGCAATCTGCTGTTGTAACTCCATTATGATGCTGCGCCTTGATTCTTTTATTTCTTCTGGTATCTGTTCTGGCATTTCTGCCGCTGGTGTGTCTTCTTCCTGTGAATAAGTAAATACGCCAAGCCTCTCAAATCTGTTTTTACAGACAAATTCATGCAGTTCTTTAAATTCTGCATCTGTCTCACCCGGAAAACCAGTTATTACTGTTGTCCTGAGAGCTATATCTGGTATGTTCTGGCGCAGTTTTTCTATTACACTTTCTAATCCTGCCCTGTCAGTGCGCCTTCCCATACGCCTGAGCATGCTGTCTGCGCCATGCTGTACAGGTATATCAAGATAATGGCATACCTTTGGCAGTTTTTTTATTGCACTGATAAGTTCATCCGTTATCTCCTCTGGATAGCAGTAAAGTATCCTTATCCATTTAATGCTGTCTATTTCTGACAACTTTGCAAGAAGTTCTGGAAGGCTCTTTTTACCATATATATCCCTGCCATACAGTGTTGTCTCCTGTGCTACAAGTATAAGTTCACTTATGCCGCCAGCCGCAAGATGTTGCGCCTGTGCTACAAGGTTTTCCATAGGTACGCTTCTGTACCTGCCCCTCACTTTTGGTATAATACAATATGTGCAGCACTTATCACATCCTTCTGCAATCTTAAGATATGCATATCCGCTGCCAGACATGGCATCCCTGTCTGTAAGCGGCTCTGGCATGTAGTCAATGCTTTTAATATTTTCAATTACAGGCTCTTTACTGTCCAGTGCCTGGTTTATACATTCTGCCAGGCCTTCATAGCCCATTGTGCCAATAATAATATCAACTTCTGGTATTTCTTTTTTTATCTCATTGTGGTAACGCTGTGCAAGGCAGCCTGTAGCAATAAGCAGCCTGCACTTTCCTGTTTCTTTATACTCTGACATTTCAAGCAGTGTATTTATGCTTTCTTCTTTTGCATCGCCTATAAAACAACAGGTATTTACAATAATTATCTCTGCATTATCTGGATTATATGTTATATTATAACCAGATTTTTTTAAAGATGTTACCATCATTTCACTGTCAACAAAATTTTTATCACAGCCAAGTGAAACAAAATAAATGTCCATGCTATAGCCAGCCTTTCTTTTCTAATGTTTTAACATAGACGCATAAATGCAGTTGTTCATCAGCATGGCTATTGTCATAGGTCCTGCCCCGCCAGGTACCGGGGTAATTGCACCTGCTATTTCTTTAACAGATTCAAAGTCAACATCGCCACAGAGTTTTCCATTCTCATCCCTGTCCATGCCTACATCAATAACAGTGGCTCCCTCTTTAACAAAGTCTGCTGTTATAAACTTTGGCTTTCCTATTGCTACAATAAGTATATCCGCCCGTTTTGCCACTTCTTTTAAATCCGCAGTATGTGAATGGCATACTGTAACTGTTCCATTCTCACGCAACAAAAGCATTGCTACAGGTTTGCCCACAATATTGCTTCTGCCTATAACCACACATTCACTGCCATCTATCTTTATATTGTAACGCTTCAGAAGTTCTATAATGCCCGCTGGTGTGCATGATACAAAACCTTCCTGGCCAGTGCTAAGTGCGCCTGCACTGGCAGGATGGAAGCCATCCACATCTTTTTCAGGACTTATTGTCTTTATAACTTTATCTTCATCAATATGTGCAGGAAGCGGAAGCTGTACAAGTATTCCGTCTACATCATTCCTGTCATTAAGGGACTGTACAAGCTTAAGCAATTCTTCTTCTGTAGTCTCTTCTGGAATTTCATAGGCAAGCGAACGTATGCCGGTATACTCACATGCCTTTTTCTTATTGCCAACATATACAGTAGATGCGGGGTCATTCCCCACCTGTATTACTGCAAGTGTTACTTCTATGCCTTTTTCCTTTAATGCTGCCACTTTTTCTTTTATTTCATCTTTTATATCCTGGGCCACTTTTTTTCCATCAATAATTATTGCCATAACTACCTCCATCTGGTTAAATCTTTATACTTTAAATATGCTTCCTCCCACAAACTCCCTTAAAAGCGAGTTTTTAGGTATATCTTCACTATTTATGCCTATAAAATAGTCAAGGAACTTTAAAAGCCTTTTCGCCTCTATATATTCAGGAACATCTTTTGATATGCCAAAAAGCAGCGGTTCTGCGTATGTTTTTAGCACTGCAAGTTCATATATCAAGGCTGAATTAAACATAACATCCGCCTCTTCCTGAAATGGAAAAATATATTTATCTTCACCTCTTCTTACAGAAGGCCACATTGCTATAGTCCTTGCAGCCGGAGTTCCCCTTGTGCGTGCATCGCGCACCATTCTTCTTATAAGCCTGCCATCAGTAGTTGCTATTCTGTTATGTTCATCAATATTTAACTGTGTAAGGGCACTGATATATATTTTAAACTTGCTTTCTTTTGGCAGGGAATATGACAGTCTGTCATTAAGCCCGTGTATTCCTTCTATCACAAGCAGGTCTCCTGGCTCAAGTTTTATAAAATTGCCCCTGTATTCACGCTGGCCTTTAATAAAATTAAACTCTGGAAGTTCTACTGTGCCACCATTTAATAGCTGCGTCATATCCCTGTTAAACAGTTCTATATCCACAGCCTCAAGACATTCAAAGTCATAGCTGCCATTTTCATCTTTTGGAGTATCTTCCCTGTTTTTAAAGTAATCATCAAGTGAAATCCGGTATGGTTTTATGCCAAGTGTCCTGAGCTGTATTGAAAGCCTGTATGAAAATGATGTCTTTCCTGATGACGAAGGTCCTGCTATCATTACAAACTTTTTGCTGTTGTCTGCTGCTATAGTCTCTGCTATTCCTGCAATTTTCTTTTCCTGCAGTGCCTCCTGTACCAATATAAGGCCTGAGGCCCCGCCATGCGCAATCATATTATTTAATGCGCCTACAGTATCAGCTCCCGTCATTTTGCCCCATCTGCTTGCCTCCTGGAGTGTGTTAAAAAGCTTTGGGCTTGGTTTGAACTCCCTAACTACATCCGGGGTTCTCCGGCTTGGCATATTTATAACAAAGCCCTTGTCATATAACTGCAGTTTAAAGTATTTTAATATGCCTGTTGATGGCGGCATATACCCATAATAATAATCCTCAAATCCATCTAATGTGTAAACATTTACTTTGGATACACGCCTGAATTCCAGAAGTTCCATCTTGTCATACATGCCATAATCGCCAAAAATGCTTATCGCATCTTCTGTATCAATAGAACGCTTTTCAAATGGCAGGTTCTTTTCTACAAGAAAGTGCATGCGCTCCTCTATCCTGGCAAGAAGTTCCCTGGTAAGCTCTGCTCCTTCAGTTTCACAATAACAGCTATTGCCTATCGCATATTTTACAAATACATTTTTAAGCTGTTCCCCGGCCACATCATAAAATGCTTTAAGCATAAGGAGTGTTATGCCTCTTACATAAGTCTTATACCCGCTGTCATATGATGTATCTAAAAAAACTACTTCACAATCCTGGCTTACACGTTTATTTAATTCCATAAGCTTTCCGCCACATCTGGCAAGTATTATATCGTACTGGCATAAATCTTTATGTTCTTCAGCAAGTTCTTTATATGTAATATTGTCATCATACTCTTTTGCCACTCCATCTATTTTCACTTTAACCATCGCTTCACCTCACTTTAAAATCTGTATTGGCAGAGTTATAAACTTATTTTTTTAATAAGTTTTTCTATTGTATCATGCTCTTCTTTTAACACAGCACTTCTAAGTACAGCGGCAGTATTTTTAGAACTGTTTTCCCCAGAAAGCTTTCTTAATACAGCGCCTGTACGTTTATGCTCCTTAACCAGATATTCTTTTAAAACCTGGTTTTTATTATTTATTAAAAATTCCCCATATATATAACCTGTTTTGTCTGCAAAATGCTGTATGCCAGGTACAGCCCTTATAACTACATAAAACTTTCCCTGTTCTTTAACCATATCTTCATTTACTATCTTAAATCCATTATCATGTAAAAAATGGCGCACAAGATATATTTCAGACTGCGGCGACAGTACAAGCTCTTTTGTGCCTTTTATAATATCAATGCTTTCACTGAGTATCTTCACAACCAGAGCCCCGCCCATGCCACTTATAAGAATTGTATCTGCTTCACCTCTGCCAAGTTCTTTTGCACCATCAGAAAGCCTTGTAACAATGCGTCCATCCATGCCACATCCAGATATATGCTCCTTTGCCCTTTTAAGCGGTTCTTCATTTATATCCATTGCAACCGCACCTTTGGCAAGTTTTTTCCCTACAAGGTATATAGAAGTAAATGCATGGTCACATCCAATGTCTGCTACTATTCCGCCAGATTTTACATTAGAAGCAATACAGTAAAGCCTTTCTGAAAGTTTTAACTTACTCAAGATAGTCCTTAAGCTTGCGGCTCCGGCTTGGATGTCTTAACTTACGCAGCGCTTTTGCTTCAATCTGGCGGATGCGCTCACGTGTCACCTTAAATTCCTTGCCTACCTCTTCCAGCGTCCTTGCTCTGCCGTCTTCCAGCCCAAAGCGGAGCTTTAGCACTTTCTGTTCCCTTTCAGTAAGTGTCCGCAGTACTTCATCAAGCTGCTCCCTGAGAAGTGTAAATGCTGCTGCCTCTGCTGGCACAGGTACATTATCATCCTGTATAAAATCACCAAGATGGCTGTCTTCTTCTTCACCTATAGGTGTTTCAAGGGATACCGGCTCAAGGGAAATCTTCTGTATTTCACGCACACGTTCAACAGGCATATTCATATGCTTTGCTATTTCCTCCGGGTATGGCTCACGTCCAAGTTCCTGTAAAAGCTGCCGCTGTACCCTTACAAATTTGTTGATGGTTTCTACCATATGGACAGGTATGCGTATAGTCCTTGCCTGGTCGGCTATTGCCCGGGTAATTGCCTGTCTTATCCACCATGTAGCATAAGTGCTGAATTTATAGCCCTTTTTATAGTCAAACTTTTCAACTGCCTTTATAAGCCCAAGGTTGCCTTCCTGTATTAAATCAAGAAAAAGCATCCCACGTCCTACATATCTTTTTGCTATGCTGACAACAAGACGCAGATTGGCCTCCGCAAGCTTTTTCTTAGCTTCCATATCCCCAGTCTCCATTTTTTTAGCAAGTTCAACTTCCTCTTCTGCTGACAGCAGTGGTACTTTTCCAATCTCTTTTAAATACATGCGCACAGGGTCTTCTATACTTACACCATCAGGAATTGACAAATCAATATTTTCTATTTCTTCTTCATCAGGGACTTCCCCGCTTGCTTCCAGCTCAAGTATCATATCGTCATCAGTATCCTTGTCGTCAGATATCCTTAATACATCCACTCCGCTTGCTTCCAGAAATTCTATAACCTTTTCTGTCTTCTCCTCATCAAGCTCTATATCTGCAAGGAAATTGTTTATCTCCGCAAGTTCAAGGACATTCCGTTTGCTCTTTGCCAGTTCTTTAAGCGCTATAAGTTTCCGTTGGAATTTTTTCTTCTCATCCTCTGCTGTATCTGTATTTTTCTTCTGGGCACCTTTGACAGCATTATTTCCCGCAGAGGGTTTTACAGGCCTTGCAGTTCTGGCATGCAGCCCTTTCTTATTATCAGCAGCAGCCTTCTCAGTTGTACTATTTCCATCTGTATGAATATCTTTTGCTGGTTCTTTTTCTGTTGCCATAGTAGTGTTCCTTCCTTTCTTATCCCTGGAATCTGTCCATAAATTACATTGAATAATAATATTAAACCTGTACAGTTCCCTATGCTATACTCTAACCATCTTTCAGATAAATATGCAGTTTTGCTGGTGTCTGCAGTGCTTTCTTCTCTTGTATAAGCCCCTTTAGTTCATTTATATCAGTAAGTTCCCTGGTACGTTTATCTATACTGTATTCTTTAATGCGTATTACTAGGTCATTTAATGCCTTTTCAAGTTCCATGCCGTCCATATCTGCGTCAAATCCAGTCTGGAACATATCTGCCACAGTATTTTGTATATCTGCTTCAGTAAAATGGTTTATTATTCTTGCCGGCACAACAGCCTCTCCTGATTCCAGCTGTCCATACAGCATCTGTGCTGCCTGTCTGTAAGGTTCACCAAAATAATCCTCTGCTTTTATAATATTTTTTATCTGGTTATACAAATAAGGCCTTTCTATTATTATAGAAAGCAGAAGCTTATATGAATAACTAATCCCCCTGTCCTCTGTTTTAATATTCCTGCCTGCTGTTTTTTGGCTTTTTTCTGTCTGGATAACAGGCATGAGGTTTCCATACCGGACTACAAGGTTTTTTAAGTCATCCCGCCTTAAAGAATACTTTGCTGCCACTGCTTCCAGATAATTTTCCCGCTGTACCTTATCTTCAAAATCCAGCAGTTTTTTAGCTACAGCATGGTAAAACTTTGTATTCTGTTCTGGGTCATCCGCTTCATATTCTTTCCTTGCCAGCCCTATTTCAAAATAAAAACTGTTCTCTGCTTCATCCATGCGCTGCCTGAATACATCTGCCCCCATTTCTTTTATAAACTCATCAGGGTCTTTATAAGGTTCCATATGGACAATACGGGCATTTATTCCTGCTTCCCGCAGCATAGGTATTGCCCTGAGCGCTGCTTTTCTGCCCGCTGTATCGCTGTCATATGTAAGGAGTACCTCATCTGCATACCTCTTTATAATGCCCGCCTGCTGTACTGTAAATGCAGTGCCAAGTGAAGCAACAGCATTTGTAAATCCTGCCTGGTGTAAAGCAATTACATCCATATACCCCTCGCAAAGTATTATATTTTTATTCTTGCCAAGCCTTGCATAGTTAAGCCCAAAAAGATTCCTGCTTTTGTCAAACAGCTTTGTCTCAGGTGAATTAAGGTATTTGGGCTTTGCATCCCCCATAACACGGCCTCCAAAGCCTATTACCCTGCTATTGGCATCCATTATTGGAAAAATTATCCGGTTAAAAAACTTGTCATAAACACTGCGTTCTTCCATCTTAAAAAGCCCTGTCTCTTTAAGTATGTCATCATTATATCCTTCGTGCTTAAGATAGCTGTATAATCCGCCCCCTCCCTGCCCTGCATAGCCAAGGCCAAAATGTCTTATAGTATCATCAGAAAGTCCTCTTGACAACAGATATGAATAGCCTGTCCTTCCTTGTTGTGACTTGAGTTTTGCATAATAATAGCTTGCCGCTTTGCGGTTTATCTCAAGCAGCTGCATCTTTATATTTTGCTGTTCCTTATAAGCAGTACTGGCACTCTGCTTTTCAAGCGTTATGCCAGCCCGTTCTGCAAGTGCCTCCATAGTTTCCTGGAATGTATAATTTTCATATTCCATAACAAATGTTATTACACTTCCGCTTGCACCACATCCAAAACACTTATATATCTGCCTTGCCGGATTAACTGAAAAAGAAGGTGTTTTCTCATTATGGAATGGGCACAGCCCTGTATAACTGCTGCCTGAGCGCTTAAGCTTTATATAACTGCCAATCACATTGACTATGTCATTAGATATCCTGACTTCTTCAATCTGTTCTTCCGTATACCATGACATAAGCCACCTCCTAATAAAAATGTGTTTCAATATACTCTACTTATATTATTCGACGCCTGTACCAGATTTCCTTTTTATTTTTTATAATTATAAGCCAAGAAAAACCTTCTGGAAGATATAAAAATATCCAGAAGGCTTTTTTGTAACCAGAAGAAAACTTAGCGTTTTTTAGCATTGTTGTCATCTATATTGTCATCATTTGTATCCGCTCCGCTGTTATTATCTCCTGCATCATCCCCTGTAAGGCCATCCATGGCATCCCCTGCATCGTCAACAGCATCATCAACACCGTTTTCAATATCATCCATAACGCCATCACCACCAGCACTGCCATTGCCACC
>DKXQ01000225.1:0-1881 GCA_002493085.1 Lachnoclostridium sp. UBA7122 | reverse complement strand
GTGCCATTACCACCAGCACTGCCACCATCATTAGTTGTACCATTATTATCACCAGCGTTGTCACTGCCAGTGTTGCCGCCATTATCGTCACCAGTGCCATTACTATTATTATCATTAGTTCCAGCAGTTGTGCCTGGGGATGTAGCAGAATTATTATTATCCCTGTTGCCACATCCTCCAAGAAGCATAACTGATAGTGACATTGCTGTAATGAATAAATAAATTTTCTTTCTCATGTATTTTCTCCTTTACTATCATTACTAATAAATTTACTTGCACAATTAGTATGACGCAAGGATAAAATATTTATTCTGGTTTTTTATGAAATTTCTTGATTAATAAGGTTAAATTCATCAATTATCTCCTGTTCTGGTGCTTTTGTGCAAAGGCTTACAATAATTATGCACAAAAAGCTTATCACAAACCCAACAAGAAGCGAATATATGCCAGTTGCTGCATATATTGTCTGTCCATTTACAAGTGGTATATAATCCCAGATAATAACAGTAAGCCCGCCTGATACAATGCCAGCTACAGCGCCATTGAGATTGGCCCTTTTCCAGAAAAGGGATGCAACGACAAGCGGGCCAAAAGCAGAACCAAGCCCTGCCTATGCGTCTGATACAAGTCCCATAATGCTGCTGTCTGGATTCCATGCAATTATAAATGCCAGTACAGATACTACTATAACTGTTGCCCTGCTTACCAGCAGGAGTTTTTTATCATTAGCATCTGGTTTTATAATATTTTTATAAATATCCTTAGACACTGAGGAGGCACATACTAAAAGCTGTGAATCTGCAGTAGACATAATAGCCGCAAGTATTCCGCATATAAAGATTCCACCGATAAACGGAACTGCAAGCTTACTGTTAAATACACTGTTTATCATCTGTATAAAGACATTCTCTGAGTCTTCAAGTATATCTCCTGCAAAGTAAGCCCTTCCTAAAACTCCTATAATACATGCTGCAACAAGTGACAGAAAACACCAGATAATAGCAACTGCACTTGACTTTTTAAGCTCTTTTTCACTTTTTACTGCCATAAAACGCACAAGTATGTGAGGCATGCCACAATAGCCAAACCCCCAGGCAAGCTGTGAAAGAATATCAATAAACCTGTAAGGTTTGCCGCCATTTGAAAAAAGGCTCATATAGCTGTCATAGCCTCCTGCAGCACCACTTGCTATAATCTGGTCTTTAAAGCTGCCATCAAGAAATGAATATGCAAATATTGGAACAATCATTAGTCCTACAAGCATAAGCATCCCTTGTATAAAGTCAGTTGTGCATACAGCAAGAAAGCCGCCTAAGAATGTATATACAAGTATTACAGCAGCACCTATCGCAAGTGCAACGTGGTAATCAATGCCAAATACGGCACGAAAAAGTTTGCCTCCTGACGCAAGTGCAGATGCTGTATATACAAGGAAAAATATCACAATTACAACAGAAGATATTGTAAGTATTA
The DNA here is from genome assembly GCA_002493085.1 of Lachnoclostridium sp. UBA7122. Classification (GTDB taxonomy): domain Bacteria; phylum Bacillota; class Clostridia; order Lachnospirales; family Lachnospiraceae; genus Butyribacter. Next base: position 408 of record DKXQ01000225.1, on the reverse strand, counting down.
TTTTCTTTTTGTCACGATACCTGTTTTCAAAAAACTCAGGCAGCGTCATAGAATTATTGGCAATAATTGTATAACGGCGCAGCCTTTTAGATATTAAAAGCCAGTTGCAGACAGTGCCAATAAACAATCCTATAGCAATCCACGCCTGTCCTGTGCCAAAAGCGTATATTGAACCCGGAAGCCCCATAAGCAGCCATCCGCTCATATCAGATGCCTGTGCTGACAAAGCTGCTACCCATCCGCTAAGGCCCCTTCCTCCAAGAAAATAATCCTCTGTGCTTGATGTCTTTTTCATTGACCATATCCCGATGCCAATCATAATGCACAAGTAAAGTGCAAATGCAACGAGAACAGCAATAGTGCTTGTTGATAACATAACTAATGTCTCCTCTTAAAAATGTGTATATT